>NZ_FUYE01000056.1 GCF_900167535.1 Prosthecobacter debontii | reverse complement strand
GACCAGTGCCAGACCGCGACGAGCGGTGACTTTTCAATGGTCTTCAGGCCACTGTCTGCAGGGCCTGAGTGAAACGCAGGAAAAATGCGGGAGGGTGCTCTGACGTGTTCGGAGAGTAAGCTAACAAGCTCCTTTGGGCCTCTGCACTGAGGAGCTTGCTACAGAGTTTTATTTTTTGAAAGCTGGCATGGGCAACGTGCCTGCTATCGGTTGTCATTGTTGTTTATTATTTTGCCATTCAGTATTAAGTTCAAGTCATCCACTGAAACAGAATCAAATTTTATTATCGCCCAACGAGTTGTATGTACTGCTCTCTTGAAAAAGGAAATGAGCGGGTTTTTTTCTTTTTTTCTTACCAAAGACTGAGCTATCCCCAGGTATCCTGACAGGGCGATGTTTCCATTTTCACGAATATCTCCTTCAACAAAAGCTGCTAAGTCAGCAAATGCCAGGCTAACGCCTGCCTGTTCAAGCTCGAAAAAAAGTAATTCTTTATTAATTGCCAGCCTAAATGTCGAACACTTAGTCTTATCATTGAATCTTACGGCAATATCGACAGAGTTAGGATCAACAACTTCCCCATCAACCCGAAAATCAACAAATGTATTTTTTATCATGATTTAAATTTCACCTGTTTATCAATCACTTAATCCATAACCAACTCCAACGCCTACACCTATAGCGGCTGATCTCCCCCAGTTTGGCATGCCCATCCATGGACGTATCACAAGAGGGTAAGGTCACAAGCTCCTTTGAGCCTTTGCACCGAGGAGCTTGCTGCGGAGTTTTATTTTTTGGAAGCCGGCATAGACAACGTGCCTGCTATGTGTTGTCTCTGTTGACGGAGGCGATTCTTAACACATGGGGTTTTCATAGAGCGTGTTATGAACTTTGAAAAGGGGCTGTACAATGGGTGAAAGAGTGGGCATAAGCTTGGGATGGCATCCAAGACCGTGAAACCCAAGCCTCCGTATCCCACCGATGTCAGCGATGAAGAGTGGCAGTT
>NZ_FUYE01000055.1 GCF_900167535.1 Prosthecobacter debontii | reverse complement strand
AAATAAATTTAAAAAACTATTGACGCATAAAAAAAAAAGTGGTATTATAAATTTCGTCAGCAGCAATGTTGAACATAAACGAGGACATTAACAACAGAATAGATAAGATAGTTAATAATTAGTTATGCAATAACACATAACGGTGTAAATAAAATTTTGAATGAAGAGTTTGATCCTGGCTCAGGATGAACGCTGACAGAATGCTTAACACATGCAAGTCGACTTGAAGCAACTTCGGTTGTGGAAAGTGGCGGACGGGTGAGTAACGCGTAAAGAACTTGCCCTTCAGTCTGGGACAACCATTGGAAACGATGGCTAATACCGGATATTATGGAACTCTCGCATGGGAGGATCATGAAAGCTATATGCGCTGAAGGAGAGCTTTGCGTTCCATTAGCTAGTTGGTGAGGTAACGGCTCACCAAGGCGACGATGGATAGCCGGCCTGAGAGGGTGATCGGCCACAAGGGGACTGAGACACGGCCCTTACTCCTACGGGAGGCAGCAGTGGGGAATATTGGACAATGGACCAAAAGTCTGATCCAGCAATTCTGTGTGCACGATGAAGGTTTTCGGATCGTAAAGTGCTTTCAGTTGGGAAGAAGAAAGTGACGGTACCAACAGAAGAAGCGACGGCTAAATACGTGCCAGCAGCCGCGGTAATACGTATGTCGCAAGCGTTATCCGGATTTATTGGGCGTAAAGCGCGTCTAGGCGGGTTCATAAGTCTGATGTTAAAATGCGGGGCTCAACTCCGTATTGCGTTGGAAACTGTGAACCTAGAGTATCAGAGAGGTGGGCGGAACTACAAGTGTAGAGGTGAAATTCGTAGATATTTGTAGGAATGCCGATGGAGAAGTCAGCTCACTGGATGAATACTGACGCTAAAGCGCGAAAGCGTGGGTAGCAAACAGGATTAGATACCCTGGTAGTCCACGCCGTAAACGATGATCACTAGGTGTTGGGGGTCGAACCTCAGCGCCCAAGCTAACGCGATAAGTGATCCGCCTGGGGAGTACGCACGCAA
>NZ_FUYE01000054.1 GCF_900167535.1 Prosthecobacter debontii | reverse complement strand
CTTCAGGCCACTGTCTGCAGGGCCTGAGTGAAACGCAGGAAAAATGCGGGAGGGGGTGGAACCGTGCACTGACGCGTTCGGACGGTAAGGTGACAAGCTCCTTCGGGCCTCTGTACCGAGGAGCTTGCTGCGGAGTTTTATTTTTTGGAAGCTGGCATGGGTGACGTGCTTGCTATGGGTTGTCACTATTCGAGAGCCTCACGGATCATCGTCTTTAGTTCGTCCTCAATATCGGCGCTTAAAGCCTTCTCCATTTCGACTCGTGCCTGTGGAGTTCCAAGAACCTCCAAAGCTGTGACTGCGGCAACTCGCTCGTCGAGATTTCCCCGATTAAATAGTTCAATCAATGGCTCGGCAAGTTCCTGGCTGGGATAGTTGGCTGCGATTTGTGCGCTCCAGTAACGCACAGAGCCTGCTGGATTGCGCAAGCTGTCCGCCAATGCGGGGATAACCACCTCATCGGGAAAAGCCAGTATGGCGTCTTCGACAAGTTGATAAACGCCATAAGCATCACCTTCGCCAAAGCAGTTTAGCAACAAGCTGACACAACGTTCGTCTGGGTTTGCGATAAGGAACTTCCGGACTTCTTCGAATCGTTGAAGGAGCTCATCTGACATGCCTTCTGTTGGAGGCAGTGGTTGATGATTTCTTAAAAACTGGAGTGCATCGTCAATGGTCATGGCACATTCCCTACTTTACGGTTCAGATCAATCAATACTCGCATTTGCTGATTAACAAAGGATCGGTCATATCCGGCACCTCGGAAAATATTCCTCAAGTCCCAAACATCTGCCGCTAAATTGCTCACGTTGTTTCCAAGATCCGCGTTCTTACGGTAAGACCTAGTTAACTGATGCAAATCCCTCCTCATGTTGATGGTCACGCCGAGACTGTGCGACGTATCGCTGACGGCATTCTGAACGACGTGGTGGGGCGTGTGTGTCGCGTTCAATCCCGATCGGATGTTGGCACGACGAGATTGCCCATATAGGCCTACGTACAAGTCCTCGCCTGCAGCAGGAATGCTCTGTGGCGTCTTTACAGCTTTATCCGTCAAGGCCTCCGCCTTACCCACAGTCACTTTCGCAGAACTTCCCCCAATATCATCGGCATGCTTGACGACGGCTTCGACCGCGTCATCTCCCCTTTTCGCAAATGCTTTACCCAGCCTGCCAACGATGGTCTTCCC
>NZ_FUYE01000053.1 GCF_900167535.1 Prosthecobacter debontii | reverse complement strand
TAAAAAGTTCCATTATCTAACTTTTTAAAATAAGATAATAAATTAAAAGCTCCCCATAATTTACCTTTAGAATCTCTAGAAACAACACTAATTTTTCTTAAGGAATCTAAATAGTTAACTAACTCTTCATAATTTTTTCCTAATTCTAAATCATTAAAAAAATCAGATATATTTATTTTAGCATAATGAGATCCTTCTTTTTGAAGTCTATGAATTATATAATTATAAGCCAAGCGATTAGTATTGGTAATATATCCTCCTTCTATCTCGATTAATTCGTTAGGTTTAAATAAAATTAAATCCTTAATATTTTTCATGAAATCACCTCAAAATAAATATAAGTCTTAAAGTGATTTATGTCAACATATAAATCGATCACCTTTCGTAGTAAATCGATCACCTTTCGTAGTAAATCGATCACCTTTCGTAGTAAATCGATCACCTTTCGTAGTAATCTTACCACCTTTAACTTTTTTTGACCCCCTTCAAACCCCCAAATAATGTAAGTTTGAAGGGGGTGGCGAAATTGCCGTAAATATTATAAATATTATAAATATTACAAACAGGGAAAAATAGTATAAAAAAAAAGTATAAAAGTACTAATTTTTAAAAAAAACAAAAAATTTCACAATTTTTTTAAAAAAAATGTTTTTTTCAAAAACGCGTAATTCGAACTAATTTATAAAAATCATAAAGTTACAAAAAACAAAAAAATCGCTGATAAAAATCAACGTTAGAAAAATTTAAATTAGTTAAAGTCAAACACAACCAATTTAAAGACAGGTAATAGTCATTGAGTATAATCGAAAAGGATGTCATATACTCTAGAACTAATTCTTTGAAATAAAACTCTCCACAAAAGGTATCATCGAGCAATATTTCTTTCAGCCAAGAATTAATTCAAAATGGCAATGCAACAAAAATAAGATATTAAGATAATAAAATAAATATATGAAAAAGTCAAATCCCCGTTTACTCATACATAAATGTAATGAGTAACCGTCATTTGAATAAAAAAAGGAATGTTTTAGCTTTGCTAAAACACCCCCCGTCATCAACCTTTGGTTGACCGCCCCCCTATAATAATTAGGGGAGCTTAACAAAAAAAAAGAAAAGATTGGCAACTTCGTTGCAGAATAATGCAAAAGAAAAAGACCATAGTGTCAAACCTATGATCTTCTCTTGAAACAATATACATTTAGGCAAATAAATGAATAGTATAGCTAATAGCATTATATAATATTATTGATTGGTATAATCAATCTTTTTTTCCAAT
>NZ_FUYE01000052.1 GCF_900167535.1 Prosthecobacter debontii | reverse complement strand
TTTGCCGTGCTGATGCTTAACTCCCTCTTCTCAAGAGTTCATAACACGCTCTAGCTGAGAAGCTCACTGCGCTTCAATTTTTTGAATAGACTGGCAAGGTCAGGGGTATTGGTTGGTGCGTGCGTTCATTTTTAAGTCCTGCACACTTGCCAAGGCATATCTACTGACGAACGCCAAACAGTCATTCCCTCAGTCACATTCATAAACTCTCGTAAAGAGGGTTCCATTTGAAGGACTTCATCAAGGCTCCAAACTTGAACATCTTCGACACGTTCTTCATTCGCAACTCCACAAAAAAACTGCCAACCACTATCGGTTTCACCAGAATGTTCTGTATGAAATGCCTGAAGAATTGGGTGCTTTTTGGTTGCTGCATGCGAGCAAATTATTGCTGCCTGAGGGCATGATTGTGCCGAGCGATTGACAGATATGAACATTTATTGATTCCCTGTGTTGTTTGATTTTTGACGATTCTCACTTCTTGAGAGAACCATAGCATTTGAAGAGGAATTTTCACCACCAACTGATCGTGGCTCGACATGATCAACTTGAGCTTCATTTGTTGCAGGAGTAACAGATTTCTGACTTTTTTGAGAAGGAATCAAAAGAGCACCGGAACGATCAGACCGCAAAACTCCTCTATTAGAATCTTTGTTATGTTGAAGTATTTTTTCCTTTTGTAACTGTGTAAACGGTTTCCCCGGCCCAACCGACGGTGGGTCAACAATATGAGAGTAGTCGCATCTGTTAATTGTGAAGGTTTCGCCGCTATTGAAAGTATTAGATGTGTGATCTGTGTACTCAATGATGGTTTCATTGGTCGCCAAAGCTTTTTGACTGGAAGCTAGTGGCGCTCCAGACTTTTTCCCAAAACTTGCGCGTCCACCTTCAGCCATTAGGGCCACCGACAAGAGTGCTTCTCCTTGGCCCTCGGCGGTCGTCACATCAGGCAGAGCGGCCTTTGTTCCAT
This sequence comes from Prosthecobacter debontii, assembly GCF_900167535.1. NCBI lineage: Bacteria > Pseudomonadati > Verrucomicrobiota > Verrucomicrobiia > Verrucomicrobiales > Verrucomicrobiaceae > Prosthecobacter > Prosthecobacter debontii. The sequence continues at coordinate 418 of NZ_FUYE01000052.1, read as the reverse complement.
TGACCTCGTGCGCAACAAGATCAACCCCAGGAACAAGCGAAAACGCGTCATGATCCTTATAAGCGCTTCCACCAGTAATCAAATTCAACCCCATCTTAAGCAATGATCCAATGCCACTCAAACCTCCCTTAATTACCCCACCAAGGTGATTCAACGCTTGTCCTGCAGATACTGCGCGATCCCTGTCCTGCTGATCTAGGGCATTACGAAGTTGAGGAGAGCATCCTGGTAGCCCGCGAGGATCTCCCCAGCCACTCAATCCAAGCGGATCCCAAGCCGTCCAAGGATTCTGTTTCACATAGGCATACAGATTGGGGCCATCGACAAATCCTGCCGGGTCTCGGCTCAGCCACATCCCCGTCTCGATATCTCGATACCGGAAGCCTTCATTCAGCAGGCCCGTCGGGTCTTCGTCCTT
>NZ_FUYE01000051.1 GCF_900167535.1 Prosthecobacter debontii | reverse complement strand
AATGGAACTTTTTATGTTGAAATTCCAAGAATAATTTTTAAATCTCTTTGTAATCAGGATAAATTTTATTATACAACAATCCAATTATTAGAGCAAAAATCTTTGAAATATCTATATACTCCTATATTTTATGAAATATTTAAAAAATATGAAAAAATCAATATTCCCAATTTTTCTATAGATGAATTAAAAAATATAACTGGTACTCAAAATAAATATCAAGAATATAAATATTTTAAAAGAGATGTTCTTTTAAAATCAATAAAGGAACTTAATAAAATTGATAAAAATTACGAATATTCGTTTGAAGAAAAAAGACTTGGAAGAAAAGTAAATGAAATTAAATTTATTAGAACTGAAAAAAATACCATTGATATAAGTTCAGAACCTCAAATGTCAGAAAAGCTTTTAAATGCCATAACTAAAGCTCGTAAAAACCAATATATAGATTCTGTCTATTCTCAAAAAGCTTTAGATACGATTCTTACTATGTATGAGGAGAAAGACATAATTAAAGGGCTTAATGAGCTATATAAATATAATTCTGAAATTAAGAATTTTTCTAAAATCTTAATTTCTAAAATTGAAGATATAAAAAATTCGAAACTAGAGAATCTAAAAAAGAAAAAAGAAAAAAAACAAGAACCAATTGAAGAGTCGATTAATTCTACAGAACCTATAGAATCAAATTTAGAAATGGAAAAAGAAAAAATCTCTTTTTTAATACTGCAAAGTAAACATTCAATGACTCAAAGACTTAATCTAATGACTCAATTAGTAGAGATACACAGTTTAGAAAAATTATTAGAATTTAAAAATAAAATTTAGAATATTTTTTATGGAGGGTAAAATGGCTAGGAACAGAGAAAAAAAAGGTTCTCTTCTTCATCAAGTAAAAATAGCACTTGATTCTAAATTGGCCATAGGAGAATCTAAATTTTTAGATAAACAAAATGGACTTACAAACAATAAAATATATTCATGGGAAACCTATAGAACTTATTTAAAGCATAATATATATTTTATTAATTGGGTTAAAGAAGTTTATAACTGTAAATCTTTAGAGGAATGTAAGCCATATATAAATAATTGGCTAATTTATAGAGAATCTCAGGGATTATCTACATATACCCTTAAAGTCGAAAGTTCAGCATTAAGAAAGCTTTTTAATATTTCTTCAGAAGATATATATAAATTAAAACCCAGGGAAAGAAAAGATATACAAAGAAGTCGAGGAGATAAAATTAGAGATAAACATTTTTCAGAAAAAAATCATGAAGATTTGGTCAGATTTTGTCGTGCAACTGGATTAAGAAGAGGAGAACTAAAAGAATTAAAAGGGACTGACTTAAAAATAATCGATTCTAACGCGTTTATTTCAATTTCTAGAGGTTCTAAAGGTGGTAGGCCAAGACAGATACCACTTTTATTTGATGAACCGTTTATAATCAATTTTATGACTTCAAAAGAAAATAAAAAAATCTTTGATAAAATTCCTAATGGAGCAGATATACATGGTTATAGAGCTGAATATTGTACTAAAGTTTATAAAAAATATGCTAGAGATATTTCTAACATTCCTAAAAATGAGAAATATTTTTGTAGAAAAGATTTAAAAGGAA
>NZ_FUYE01000050.1 GCF_900167535.1 Prosthecobacter debontii | reverse complement strand
ACGAAAGCGGATGGACAGTTCAAGATCCTGAAGTCCTACGACAACGTCTATGGCGAACCCTTCCTCAAAGGCACCTTCAAGCCTAAGGAGTAAGGGAGTGAATGAATTTCCCTTAGCCCTTTAAAGGTCGAGGGTTTGTTGATGAGAACAAATTGGGGCGGCTCGTTTGGTCGCGAGCCGCTCCTCTCTTGTAAGTTAAGCTAGTTGGTTAATGTTGGTTAGGTGTAAGTTGAGGTGCTGGTTGATTTGCCGATAACTCAATTCGGAATTTCAAGCCCGTGAGTATTTCCTGAAAGTCAGATGGAAACGTAAGTATGACTAACACCTGAGTGATAAGATAGGTGTTAATGACATAAAGCAAAGAAGTTAGTCCTGAGTGTAGATCCTTTAGAGAATCCCAAAAAACTCATACCGCAAAGTCTCCAATCCCTTAATCGCACTGATGACTCCAGTGGCAGCGTGGCACGCTTGCTGCTTGGGGTGTTTTGCGTCGCTAGGCACCTGGCGGGGATTCGTTTGACGCCGGATCGTCCCACCAGATGCCGTTAGCGATTCAACACACTAACGAAATCTGTAACGATGAATCTACCTTTAAGGTTGCATGCTACACTCAAAAACTGTGTCCTAGCCACGTCAGCCATGATGCTGACAGCTGGCGGGATCGAGGCCGGAACTCCTGCAAAGGCGCCCGTGGTGGAACCCACTCCTCCGCCACCTTTAATCAGCGGAACCCTGTCGTTGCTGATGGATTCCCACTTTGTGTCGTATGGGCAAGATGTGTGGGGGGCTGGGCAGTCCTGGGAAGATCCACTTTTCCATCCTTCCCTCTCCATCAATTTTAATCTGAGCAGCAATTTCACGTTCTTCGTTGGCGCATGGTTTGACATCAATGACAACAATGAATCCAACTCGACGCTGGGAAATCGCGTTCAGGAAACCGATGTGTGGGCAGGCATCTCCTACAGCTTGGACAAACTGAAATTCACCCTCATCAATCAGTATTGGAACTACGGTGGCAATACGGAAAAGATCATCGATTTCCGCATCGACTACGCAGCTCCGCTGAATCCATACCTCCTGCTTCATGGCCGCTTTGATCGTGGTGCTGCAGTGAATTTCGGTGAGGGTTTGGTGGTTCAGGTGGGGATCAGTCCCACGACGGAATTGGGGCCCTTGACCTTGTCCATGCCGATCGCACTCAGCTACGACACCTATGACTATCACGGTGGCCAGGCCGGCTTCGGTTTCGCTTCCATCGGTCTCGGTGCAACGTTGCCTTTGTCCAAGCATGTGGCCCTCACGGCTTCCCTCGACTACTTCTACACCAACGACAACGTCATCGTCACCAACCCTGATGAGGGTTTCATCCGCGGTCGTGCAGGTGTCGTGATTACTTTCTGAGTTCGTTCTCCGCCTCGCTGCCGGAGCTGATTTTGAGCTCCGGTAGTTGGGCTTTTTTAACCCTTATTCGATTCGATACATTCCATGAAATTGACATCACGATTCTTAAAATCCTTGTTGGCTTTAGCCGCTCTCACTTCCACCTCCACGCTGCGAGCGGAGGAAACCGTGAAGGTGGGCGTGCTGCACTCGCTGAGCGGCACGATGGCCATCTCGGAGACGTCGCTGCGCGACATTTT
>NZ_FUYE01000049.1 GCF_900167535.1 Prosthecobacter debontii | reverse complement strand
TTGACCGTAGGGGTCGTGATCTGCGTCTGGAGGGTGCTGCCCTCATACTCCGCCACACTCAGGCCGCCGCTGAACAGGATGGCGGTGTGCTTAGCGGTCTGCTCGAAAACGACATCAACCAACGCCGCTGGTCCCTGTTCTTCAAGGACGTCAACCCGCGCAAACCTGCCCCCGGGCCCGAGCATGGCATGGTCCACACCGGGGCCAAGATCTTCGGCAATCGGCTCTTTTGGGGCCAATTGAAGAGTGCCTTCCACGGCGGTTCACGCAGACTCTGCTCCTGGCACTGGAGGCCCTACGAGGAGATCGAGCACGAAGGCTGCACCTACCGCGCTCTCCCCGGCTACGCCTTCGGTGTCACCTCCACCGCCATCGTTCCCAGGTTCCGACCTCCCACCCGCTACAAGGCAAGACACCTCGACAGTTTGAAGCTCATCTGCAACGCCACTGGGTTTATTCAGGCCATCGAAAGGGGCATCCAGCAAGGCTTGATTTGATCCAATCTATTGTTAGACCTGACTCCGCCGCAACGCGGCGGATGCCTCGAAGACCCTCTATGCCCACGTCCCAAGCCCCCTTCGCCGGATAGGATGCCCTGGAATGTGGGGGCGACTTACTTGCATACTAGGGGCTACCTTTTTATGGGATTGAAGGCGACGAATGGAAAGTTAAGTGCTAGGCATGTGGGGAAGTAGCGATTGCCGCTCTTCGCTCGTCAGCGATTCAACGGCTGCGGCAAGCAGGGAACCGTCTCCTATGAAGAAGCTCAAGCGACCATGCACTGCTTTCGTGTCGAGTTTCTGACCACCGCTCCAATCGATCAGCAACCGATCTCCGATCAAGGTTGCAGCGACGTCGCGTTGATCATCTTGCCTTTTTTGTGGGATCGATTCTTTCGCTGTAATTGGCAATCCGTGGACTTCTGACAGAGCAGTCTCGTCAATCGCAGTTCCGACACGATCAAGGCATACTACCTTGATGCCCCGCACGGCTCCAGAGATCGGATCAATCGGCAGTTCGACAAGGGACGTGTCAAAATTACCTACCCTGTAAAAGACTGCACCAATCGGCGCAGAGAAGGTTCTGACCGCAATGGGCACATATGGATCGACCTCGACACTGACGGGAAGGTCACTCGCTTTGATTTTGTCGATGTATAGCATGTATTATTTGGGCAAGGCGTGTATGAGAGCGGGCAGTTGCCCTGCTTGTTGCGGCGCACCGAACTTGAGTTCCCAGCTGCCTACATTGAGCAGTTTACCATATGGCACACCGTTGGTCGTGGCAGCATTGACGGCTGATTGCAGACTCGTCATTTGCGCTTGTGTGCCCATGTTGACCATAGAGGAGCTTACACCGCGATTCAGCATTGCGGTAGCGTATTCGGCCATGTGTTCGGTTGCGTTGCCATGAACCCAAACCTTGCCGTTGCCTGTCACCAATTCAAACGACCGAGGAACGACTGTTCCTTCATAGAGTGGTTGCGTGGCTTTGATAGAGTCCCAAACTGTCCCTGTTTCCTTTGCGGCAAATTTGCTCAGGATTTTAGCGCCTCCAGTTTCAATTAAAGACACAAGACTTCGCGCTCCTCCAACAGCCATTGCTGTCTCAGCGTAATCGAAGTTCATATCACGTAACCCCACTGACACAGCATCTCCCATTCCTGCAAACCTCCG
>NZ_FUYE01000048.1 GCF_900167535.1 Prosthecobacter debontii | reverse complement strand
CTCGGGTAGAATCAGCCTGTTATCCCCAGGGTAGCTTTTATCCGTTGAGCGACGACCCTTCCATTCGGAATCGCCGGATCACTATGTCCTGCTTTCGCACCTGCTCGACCCGTCAGTCTCGCAGTTAAGCTCCCTTTTGCCATTGCACTCTCCGGTTGATTTCCATCCAACCTGAGGGAACCTTTGAACGCCTCCGTTACTCTTTCGGAGGCGACCGCCCCAGTCAAACTGCCCACCTAGCACTGTCTTCGAGGGTACAAACCTCAAATTAGAATTTCGATGTAGTATGGTTGGTATTCCACCAGTGACTCCCTGTAATCTAGCGATCACAGCTCATAGTCTCCCAACTATCCTATACATACGACACCAAAACCCAATACCAAGCTACAGTAAAGCTCCATGGGGTCTTTCCGTCCTACTGCAGGTAACCGGTATCTTCACCGGTAATACAATTTCACCAGGCCTCCCGTCAAGACAGCTCTCAGATCGTTACACCATTCGTGCAGGTCGGAACTTACCCGACAAGGAATTTCGCTACCTTAGGACCGTTATAGTTACGGCCGCCGTTCACCGGGGCTTCAATTCGGAGCTCTCACTCCTCCTCTTAACCTTCCGGCACTGGGCAGGTGTCAGCCCATATACATCGCCTTACAGCTTAGCATAGACCTGTGTTTTTGTTAAACAGTCGCCTGAGACTCTTCACTGCGGCCCTCTATTGCTTCCTGTCGCGTAGACAGTAACAACAAAGGGCACCCCTTCTCCCGAAGTTACGGGGCCATTTTGCAGAGTTCCTTAACGAGAGTTAGCCTGTCGGCCTTAGATTTCTCATCCTGAACACCTGTGTCGGTTTCGGGTACGGGCACTAATATCTTTAAAACGCTTAGAAGCTTTTCTCGGCAGTGTGGTATTTGTTCCTTCGCCTAATGGCTCCCCATCACACCTCAGATCTAACTTTCCGGATTTACCTGGAAAATCACCCTACATGCTTAGACTGGCACTTCCGTTCGCCAGCGAACATAACCTCCTGCGTCCCTCCATCACTGAATATCAGTGGCGCAGAAATATTAATCTGCTTTCCATTCGCCTACGCATTCTAGCCTCGGCTTAGGTCCCGGCTTACCCAGGGAAGACAAACTTTACCCTGGAACCCTTGTTCTTCCGGCCTGGGGGATTCTCGCCCCCATTCTCGCTACTTATTCCTGCATTCTCACTTCTGATACCTCCAGAGTCGGTTACCCTTCTCCTTCAACGGCCTACAGAACGCTCTCCTACCAATTGCTTACGCAATTCCACAGCTTCGGTTTATAACTTAGCCCCGTTACATTGTCGGCGCAGAGACTCTCGACCAGTGAGCTATTACGCACTCTTTAAAGGAATGGCTGCTTCTAAGCCAACCTCCTGGTTGTTTGTGAATCTCCACCTCCTTTCCCACTTAGTTATAATTAGGGACCTTAGCTGGTGGTCTGGGTTGTTTCCCTTTTGACCATGGAAGTTAATTCCCATAGTCTCACTCCTGAGCTCTTAAATTATGGTATTCGGAGTTTGATTGATTTCGGTAAGCAATACGCCCCCTAGATCATTCAGTGCTCTACCCCCATAATTGAACACTCAAGGCTGCACCTAAATGCATTTCGGAGAGAACGAGCTATCTCCTGGTTCGATTGGCTTTTCACCCCTAAACCTACCTCATCTCCCAACTTTTCAACGGCGGTGAGTTCGGGCCTCCACTGTGTCTTACCACAGCTTCACCCTGGACAGGCTTAGATCACCAGGTTTCGCGTCTACGCCCAACGACTAAATCGCCCTATTCAGACTCGGTTTCCCTTCGGCTCCGTTAAACTTAACCTCGCCATTGAACGTAACTCGCAGGATCATTCTCCAAAAGGCACGCCATCACCCC
>NZ_FUYE01000047.1 GCF_900167535.1 Prosthecobacter debontii | reverse complement strand
ATCCCCTTGAATCAGGGGATAAGTCGTTTCTAACCAATTTCTAGAGCTTGTAGAGCTTGTAGAGCTTGTAGAGCTGTTTCGACTGCGTTTAAACGGCTAATTTAGCCTTTGCTAATGCTCCCCCTAGCAAATATACCCCTTATCCTTGCATTAATAAATTAGGTACTTTTAAACGCTCCCAATAGAGCAACCTCCCAGCCTTTATTGTATGGTAGCTTTCACCATTGCAACAATTCATAATACCGAGCTTTTAAACCCCGCATATCGCCTCGTGCTTGACGACTGGATTTATCGAGTAATAGATAGCCTCGATTTTCTCCAAATTGTATTTAATTATTTTTGCAAGATTATATTTTTAAAAAAAAAGCGACTACTGTTTGTAGTCGCTATACTCTCCAATTTTTCATACTTGAGTTTAACAGGAAAATGTGTTATACTCCGTATATGAAATTAATTAGCTGGTGCCGATTACATCAGTTAATTTAGATTGGTTTGTATTGGTACTACAAACTAATTGGGTTGTAAAATGTTGGTAGCATTTTACAGCCATTTTTTTTTTTATTTTTTACTGGTTAATTTTTTATCTTGTCTTATATTAGCACATTGAAAAAATCATTTCAATTTATTTTTTATTTAATTTATTTAAGCCCCATGATTGGGGCGTTTTTTTTAACTAATATTTACAAAAAATTTTGTAAATATTAGTTAAAAAAATAAATCAGGGTTGATTTTTTAGCCACGGCAGTAAAAAACTTGGAATGCTTCACTTCGTGAAGCGGGGCTTGGGGTAAAACCCCAACACGTTCGTTTATTTTTTGTGACACAAAAATAAACGGGGTAACGTGTATATTATATTTTTTCAGAATTGGTGATTTCATCTTCAAAAAACTTTTCATATTTTTTTAAATAAGCACTTAAATGATTTATTTCTTTTTCTATATTTTCTATTTCAAATTTTAATTTAGTTCTTTGGTAACAAAGCTGATTTGCAGTTTTTTTATCTGCTCCTCTTTTTTTTAATAAATTTTCTCTTAGTTCCCTTTTTAATTCTAGTTCATCAAACAAATTTTTATATTTTTTTAGACTATTATAATAATTTTCACTAATTTCTTTTCTTACGTACTGTTTCCCATATTCTAAAATTAAATATCTTACAAATGTTGATCTTGTTAAATTTTTTTCTTCGCTACCAAACTTGATAATATCGTTTTCTAGCTCTCCTATACGTAAATGTAATTCTTTTGTAAGCCTTTCTATCTTCTTCCCTTGTCCATGGGGATTATTTAGTTTTAAATCACTTTTTAAAGGTTTCTCAATCTCAAATAAATATTTGCTTTTATTTTCTAAATATTCATCATAACTAATTACAAGATTTTCTTTAAATTTTAATTTTCTAACCACAATACCTCCAACTTATTTTTTTCGTCTTTTTAATAAAAATTCTATATTTTCTTTTAAAAAAAGTTCATTGTTATTAATCCATTCTAAAGCCTTTATTTGTTCTTCTGTTAATGGTTTTAATTTCAATTTTAAAGTTTTATTTTTAAAATCTGTTGTTGTTAAAAAACCTGTTTCTAATCTTTTTTTTATTATTAATTTAAATAACTTAAAATACTTTTCAATTTCAAAACTATGAGTTCTTTTATACATTGAGTCTAAATTTGAACTTATAAATGCTTGTATATAACATTTTTCTTTTTCACTAATCACGTTTACTCCTTGTATTTTGAGATTATTTATCCTGTTACAGATACACTAAATTTTTTATAAAAACTAATTGACAATACAATCAAAATCTAACAAATTTCTATCTGTATCTGTATCTGTATCTGGATAGACTTATCCCCTTGAATCAGGGGATAAGTCGTTTCTAACCAATTTCTAGAGCTTGTAGAGCTTGTAGAGCTTGTAGAGCTGTTTCGACTGCGTTTAAACG
>NZ_FUYE01000046.1 GCF_900167535.1 Prosthecobacter debontii | reverse complement strand
TGCGCCGCCACATCCGCACCCAAAAGCGCCACCAGATCCGAGGCCGTCGTGGTCACTTGCGGATTAGCTCCACCGCCATGGAACGCCATAACCTGCCGAGCTAGCAGCACATTTGCACCTCCCCCATTGACGGTGATCCGTGCCCCGATCGTCTCATGGGCATTGAGATAAGTGCGCACCTGGATCACTGAGCGCTGGTATGCCCTCGCTCACAACGGCGACAAGCACCTGGGTTCCGCCGCCTGCGAACTCAAGCCCATCAAGCATCATGGAGGGTTCATCAACTATCTGGCCTCCTACCTCGGCAAGTCCGACCAGACCCGACCGGGCGACTTCACCGGACGCTACTGGGGCACTTTTGCCAGGGCCCGCCTTCCCGTCGGTGACTTCACACTCTGGAACTGACTCCGCAGCAGTGAGTCCGCATCCGCCGCCTGGCCCGCAAGAAGTTCGAAAACGACGTCAACCAACGCCGCTGGTCCCTGTTCTTCAAGGACGTCAACCCGCGCAAGCCTGCCCCAGGCCCCGAGCATGGCATGGTCCCCACCGGGGCCAAGATCTTCGGCAACCGCCTGTTTTGGGGACAGCTCAAGAGCGCCTTCCACGGCGGTTCACGCAGACTCCGCTCCTGGCACTGGATGCCCCACGAGGAGATCGAGCACGAAGGCTGCACCTACCGCGCTCTCCCCGGCTACGCCTTCGGCGTCACCTCCACCGCCATCGTTCACAGGTTCAGACCTCCCACCCGCTACAAGGCCAGACACCTCGACAGTTTGAAGCTCATCTGTGACGCGACAGCGTTTATTCAGGCCATCGAACGTGGTATTCAGCAAGGCTTGATCTGATCAAACCTCTTGTTAGACCTGACTCCGCCGCAGCGCGGCGGATGGCTTGAAGACCCTCTATACCTCGTCCCATGACCAATTCACTGGATTGGATGCCCTGGAGGGTTTGCAGGGTGACGTGCCTGCTAGGAGCTGTCACTGTTTTGTTTTTCAATAAGATTGAGAATGGATTCGAACCAAACACCGAACGACTTGGCGAGAATTTCGTAACTTTGATTCTTACCAGCCTCATGATTCCAAATCACAATGGCGAACTCACCGTTCGTCGTGGGCTTATTCAAGTCCAGGCAGTCATAGTTTCCGAATCCATCACCACGAAGTGGTAACAAATGGGTCGGAAGGCTATTTGAGCGTTCTCTTAGACGTTTCGTTAATTTTACGATATCGAGATGATCGGGACCGCCTAACCCAATAAACTCCTCTGAATCTACGCCGCCAGAACCAAATTGCGCTAAAAACTCACGGTACTCCGGAGGAAAAGTGAAGCCAAATTCATTTTCAGCATCTGTTATTACCTGTTCAGATACCGATCCAGAAAATTCGACTTCGCCAAATTCTCCTAATCGCGTCTTAATGTTTTCGATATTCATTATTCTTGACCGTTAAGTGTTCGTGCCCGCCCCCTCCAGTAGCGAGTCCGTTCACCGCTGAACTTTACTCTGTCAATCTGTGAAGGGCTAATTGGATGAGGAACCGTATCATGAGTAGTTGAGGTCATTTCATCCAATGGACCTGCTGGGTTTTGGTTACGGTGATGTAGTTCTACTGGCAGTCCATCATTTCCGATCGGGGGTTTTCCTCTCTCTATCCGTGCGAGATTTTCCTGCGTAGGCTCCCAAGCCCCAGACTCTTTCATGCCTGGCGCAGGATCTGTTGGTCTGGGGCTTTCACCTCGACCTCCTACTCGACGATCTTGTGGGTAAGGCGACATCGTTTGCCCCGGCTTTGCACCATCTACTGCATCATCAGCCAAGGCCGCTGCCTTACCCACAGTCACTTTCGCAGAACTGCCCCCAATATCATCGGCATGCTTGACGACGGCTTCGACCGCGTCATCTCCCCTTTTCGCAAATGCTTTACCCAGCCTGCCAACGATGGTCTTCCC
>NZ_FUYE01000045.1 GCF_900167535.1 Prosthecobacter debontii | reverse complement strand
TGGCTGTCAGCAGGGCGGAAGCCTGTGGATGTGCCTGGATCGCTGCGACCACGTCACTGAGCGTGCTGGTGATCGGCGGTTTGTCCTTCACACCCGTCAACGCCGTGCGAGGCAGCGGCTGCAGCGGGGTGCTGCCCGCGCCCGTCACCTCCACCAGTTCTTGCGCCGCCGCATCCGCACCCAAAAGCGCTACCAAATCCGAGGCCGTCGTGGTCACTTGCGGATTAGCTCCACCGTCATGGAACGCCATGACATGGCGAGCCCGCAGCACATTTGCACCTCCCCCATTGACGGTGATCCGTGCCCCGATCGTCTCGTGGGCATTGAGATAAGTCCGCACCTGAGCCGAGGTGCTAATCGACCCAGGACCACGCCCCCCATTCGATCAAAGCCGAGGCTTCTTCGTCCTCCGTCAGCATCTCCACCACCTCGTCGATGGTCGTTTCCAGCGTGGGTTGGTTATCCCCCGCCAGTCAGATAAAATTAGACTACATACATTTTGTTAGGTTTTTAAAACCCGCATTCCAGAGCAAACCATACGTCAGGGTTCGTCAGCGACTTCGGCATCAAAACCCAGAACAAAGGGTCTTATCAACTTCGACAAAACGAAGATCCACAAGGCAAGCCTTGACGCCCCAAATCACCAGCACAAGTTGATCTTCGACATAGCTGGGTAGGTCGCGTGTCTAACTGATTTCGTGTGCAAGGGCCTAGGTGCAAGATCCTGAACCAAAATCCTGAACCAAAATCCCCCTAACAGTTGCTCTGGACCAGTGCTGGAGGGTGGCGGGACCGTGCACTGACGCGTTCGGACGGTAAGGTGACAAGCTCATGAGCTCTGCACCAAGAAGCTTGCTGCGGAGCTTTATTTTTGGGAAGCTGGCATGGATGAGGTGGCTGCTACGGGTCATTACTGTTCAGTAGAACACACGCTAGAGCAAGCGATACGATAGGGTTCCAGCGTCTACAACATCAAAACTCGAGGTTGTCATTGTTCACTGTTTACAGGAAAGATTTCCCTCGCCCCCTTCTGCGCAAAAGGAGGGGAATAGCTCACTGTACCTTCGACAAATTGATACGGGAACATTACCTCCGCTGTGTACCCAGACATATGGTCAAGATTAATCTGAATTGCATCAACTTTGTCACCACTTGCTGGAGATTTAATCAGCACATCAAAAACTACTGCACTCGCAATGATCTCGCCTCTCAGTGCCGAACCCTTGAACTGGCTTTTCAAAAAAGCAATCAAAGTTTTTGACTTGGGCCTGTCATTTCCCTCTTCTGATGCGCCAACATGGGCAATCAAACCATCTGCGCTCAGAGTTCCTCCATAGGGGAAAAACTCCCCGTGCTCGTGTAGCATGCGCTTCGCGAAAGGAAGTACCTCCCTCATAAGCTTCTCGCATTCTTCTTTGGGCGTTGGTAATGTCATATAGTTCTTATTTGGGGCCAATATCTGAACGACGTTCGAATTTCGATCCACTCTGAAGCATAGGAGTTGTAATGTTGGTCTTGTCACCTGTCACCACAACATGTTCTTTGCCTTGAGCTGCGGCGGCTTCACGCTGCGCTTTCATCTGCGCAGTATTCGAGAGTGTTTTAACATCTTTAACATCTCCCATTTGTGTCGCATTATTAAAGTCAGGAATAGTGTCACCGTGAGAGGTCGAAAATGTTTCCGTATTCTTCTGATCACCGCGATCTTCCAAAACTTTCCTTTCGTTATCACGGCCTCGTTGACGTGGATTTGTGTTAGGATCTGACTGCCTTAGAGCGTTCTGTTTGCGATCTTCAAGCTTTTTAGCCAGCTTATCAGCCTGCTCTTTGAGCCTTTTCACGGACTGCCCACCAACATCCTTGGTGATTTTTTCCCCTCCTTCCTTGAGAAGCTTCTGACCTAAATCTGTGATACTTGTGGGAGGTGCCGGAAAGCCTGTCACATGTTCAAATGCTTGATCAAAAGCTTCGTCACCCACCTCCTTTGCCACGACCACAGGGCCAGCATAAGCTGCTGCTACAACAACAGGTGCGATCAAAAATGCCAGCGCGCCTGCTTGCGCAGTGTTCCAATAGCTTTGTTGGTAATCACGGCTTTCAGTGATTTTTTTAATCTCCGGATTCCACGCCGCATGTGGATTGTGAGTTTGGAATGCCAATAACCCCTCCGGGTCCCAAGCCGTCCAAGGGTTCTGCTTCACGTAGGCATACAAGTTGGGGCCATCCACAAATCCTGCCGGGTCTCGGCTCAGCCACATCCCCG
>NZ_FUYE01000044.1 GCF_900167535.1 Prosthecobacter debontii | reverse complement strand
CGAGCCAACAGCAAGGACGAAGACCCGACGGGCCTACTGAACGAAGGCTTCCGGTATCGGGACATCGAGACGGGGATGTGGCTGAGCCGAGACCCAGCAGGGTTTGTCGATGGCCCCAACCTCTATGCCTACGTGAAGCAGAATCCGTGGACGAGCTTCGATCCAGAGGGGCTTTATTCATGGGCGGAATTCAAAGCTGATTACTCAAACTTCATCGGAAATGCAGTTTACGGTTATGGACAAACTCAGCTGCCGGATGATGTGCATAAGAATATACCGGTGACGGCCGATTTTGCATCAAGAGCTGGGCGCTTCATCGGGCATACAACGGGGCTTGTTCAAGGAGTTGTCGAAATGCAGGCAGGTGTCGCTGCCGTGGCCACAGGCCTTGGAGGAGAAGTTTTTACAGGAGGCGGGGCAACTCCCGTGGCTATACCTTTAATCGTAGGTGGTTCAATTGTAACCGCCCATGGTGCCACAGTCAGTTACAATGCGCTTCATGTTGCGATGACAACTGAGCAGTCCGGCGAGTTGCCTGAAAACAAGAAGGCTGCTCAAGATCTTGAAGCCAGTCAGCGAAAGAATGCGGAATCAAATGCCAAGGCTGAGTCAAAAGAAAGTGGAATTTACGAGTTTCCTGATCAGAAAGCAAATAAACCCTATGTTGGACAATCGGAAGATTTGGCTTCACGCTTGAACACCCATAAATCAACCGGTCGTTTGAAACCTGGGACTGAGACAACAACAAAAGTTGCCGGAGACAAGACGGCACGAGAAATTGCAGAACACAAACGCATTCAAGAAATCACAGGAGGTGTCCCTGCATCCAAATCTGACGCAGTCGCAAACAAAGTAGACCCAATCGGACCTAAGAGACAGCATCTTCTCGGTGAAGAATAAAAGAAATTATGAATAACCATACCTCATCGGGCAATGAGTTGCCGACGCCAAATGTTCCCATAGATAGTCAATCCATGGAGTTACTTCGAATCTGGTTGATTAATGGAGCGCCATGTTTTGTTATTACGCAGAATCTTTGGAACGATCCTTCAGCGTGGGGCTTGTTGCTGGCTGACGTCATGCGTCACCTGGGCAACGCATATGAGAGAGATGGCCAGGACAGAAGTGCAGTGCTTGGCAGAATTAAAGAGGTATTTGATGCCGAGTGGGATGAACCCTCATCGTCAGCTGAACCGATAGAATAAAACAGTGACAACCCATAGCAGGCACGTCACCCATGGAATGAACGTACGCGCCAACCCATAGTAGGCACGTCACCCATGCCAGCTTCCAAAAAATAAAACTCCGTAGCAAGCTCCTCGGTGCAGAGGCCCAAAGGAGCTTGTCACCTTACCCTCCGCACGCGTCAGTGCACGGTCCCGCCACCATCCAGCATTTTCCTTCGTTTCAGAATGGACGTACGCGCCAACCAATAGTCTTGGCCATGCCAAGCTATTTGAAAAAATGAAGCGCAGTCACCTTCTCGGCTATGAAACCCCGTGTGTTCAAGGATCTTGTCCGATCTTCATCCCCCGTGCCGGAGCCACGCCGAGGGGGGATAAAAAAGGTAAAAACCGCATGGGTTGGAAGGGGCCAAGTTCGCCTACGTCTGACTCAACATCCCAACGCCTTGCCCGCCTCGGAGCGCTGTCCCGGTCAACCGGCCTTCTCCCCAAGGGCGCGTGGATGCGAAGAGGAGACCGGGCCACGATTTCAGTGAGAGATGCGACTGACTGCACGATGTGGGGGCTCTGATGAACGAAGTCGTTGCTTGAGTCAAGCCATGCACTGTCGAAGTCCATACGAGCAGATATATAGAATTTTGATGCCGAAGTCGCTGACGAACCCTGACGTATCGCTCGCTCTAGTGTGCGGGCTTTTAAGGCCTAACAAAAAGCATAGGGTATGATTTTTATCTGACGGGTGGGAATAGCCAGCCCACCGTGGAGACAACGATCGACGAGGTGGTGGAGATGCTGACGGAGGACGAAGAAGCCTCGGCTTTGATCGATGTCAGTTACACCGGGGATGGCGAGGCGGTCGCAGCGCCCATGCCCTTGACGAAGTTGGATGGGGGCCGAGGTCCCGGGTCCATCAGCACCTCGGCTCAGGTGCGCACTTATCTCAATGCCCACGAGACGATCGGGGCACGGATCACCGTCAGTGGTGGAGGTGCAAATGTGCTGCTAGCTCGGCAGGTTATGGCGTTCCATGGCGGCGGAGCTAATCCGCAAGTGACCACGACGGCCTCGGATCTGGTAGCGCTTTTGGGTGCGGATGCGGCGGCGCAGGAACTGGTGGAGGTGACAGGCGCGGGCAGCACCCCGCTGCAGCCGCTGCCTCGCACAGCGTTGAAGGGTGTGAAGGACAAACCGCCGATCACCAGCACGCTCAGTGACGTGGT
>NZ_FUYE01000043.1 GCF_900167535.1 Prosthecobacter debontii | reverse complement strand
CGGCGGTTTGTCCTTCACGCCCGTCAACGCCGTGCGAGGCAGCGGCTGCAGCGGGGTGCTCCCCGCGCCTGTCACCTCCACCAGCTCCTGCGCCGACGCATCCGCACCCAAAAGTGCTACCAGATCCGAGGCCGTCGTGGTCACTTGCGGATTAGCTCCGCCGCCATGGAACGCCATGACATTGCGAGCGCCCACCACATTTGCACCTCCCCCATTGACGGTGATCCGCGCCCCGATTGTCTCGTGGGCATTGAGATAAGTCCGCACCTGAGCCGAGGTGCTAATCGACCCAGGACCACGCCCCCCATCCAACTTCGTCAAGGCCATGGGTGCTGCGACCGCCTCGCCATCTCCCGTGTAAGTGACATCGATCAAAGCCGAGGCTTCTTCGTCCTCCGTCAGCATCTCCACCACCTCGTCGATCGTTGTCTCCACGGTGGGCTGGTTATCCCCACCGGTCAGATAAAAGGTCGCAGGCTGCACGATGGCGCTACCGCTGCCTGTGACCGTCATCAGGTCGGTGTTTTCCAAGGCCCCATTCAAGAGCGCGACGACATCGTCTACATCCATGTCAAACGAGGTGGGAGCCACCCCTCCACTCATCACGCCCGAGTCATTACCCAACGTTCCACCGAAACCCGTGTAGGCCCACCGGATCAGGGTGGATGCCACGGGATGAGCGATGATCGCATCATAGATCGCATAATCATCCGTCAGAATGGTCATGTTGGCTCCACCACCGCTGAGATTCACGTCCTCTCCATAGGTGACGATATCTCCTCCCTCGAATCCCCAAACGTAACCGCCAAGCGCAGCCGCGACATCATTCATCGTGCTGATGGAATTACCCTCCTCATCGGTAGCCACGCTGACCCAGACCAAGTTGCCTTCGGTGCCCGACTGCAAGGGTTGGGAAGGCTCGTTAGTGACATACACAGCGTAAGATCGGCTATTCCCGGCAACGCCCGGCTCAGACGCCTGCAAAGTGATGGCTCCATTATAAAGGCTGGCCGTGGCAGTGTCTCCTTCATCGGCAGCCAAATAAACGATCAGCTCGTCCTCCACCATTTCGACTCTCGTTTGGCTTTCGCCAGGAACGACTTGATGGCGGATCGTCAAACCATTGCCGACTGTTCCTGGAGAGCCTATATAAACCATTCCCGGCAACACGAGATAAGGAAAAGCCCCGCCTGAATTGGGTAAATTGACAACCACATCGTTATACCAAGCCGAATCTTGATAGAACTGAGACCACTCCAGAGCTCCCGACTCATAGGCATCGGCAGCTCGCAGGCGGACCCGTGTCCGATTTCCGTCCAGACCTGCATTCCAAGCCTGATACGTGATCCCCTGATCCGTGACTGAAGCCTTCGTCGCCGCTCCAGTTTCGAGCAACACCTTGATCTCACGTCCGTCCACAATCACGCCTGGGCTCTGGTTTTCAACCTCGGTCAAAAGCGCCACGGAGACTTCCTGGCCCGCCTGATGAGAAGCCTTTTGCAGATACGTGATGTCTTGATTCACCAGTCGATCATGAAGGCCCGAATCTGTCGCAAGTTGAACCACGATCTCATCCCCATCCAAAGAGGCTGACAAAGGTTGCTCCGCTTCCGAGTGCTCCTCCAATCGGAGGGTCATCGTATTGCCTGCTACTCCCGGGACGTCGGCCCGGTAAATGAGCCCTTGATCCAGCAGACGTGCCGCATCCCCCGAACTGGTGCCTAACGAGACACGTACATGGCTCGGATCGATTGCTGTGGATAGCGTGATCGAAGACGGGTGGAGCTTGCCCGGACCACCACCAAACACCTTCACCACCTGCCTCGCCACAGGATCTTCATTGAGAAAACCTGCCACTTGGTCGCCCGTGCTTACACTGCCTGGGCACCGCCCACCCGTGAAGACGGTGCGCAGCAGTGGCTGCATGAACCATTGGACGTCTTCGTTAGGGTCACTCTCACCAGCAACCGTGATCAAGTTGCTGACGGCAGTATCTCCTGCGAGCAACTCCATCAAATCTTGGCGGGAGGTTTTGACCGAAGGATTGGCTCCTCCGCCACTAAGCTCCAACACGGCTGGTGACAGGAAGTGCTCTCCGCCACCATTAATCTCCACAAGTTGATTGAGCCCGGCATGCTGGGCTATGAACTCGGCGACTTCACCTGCCGTGGCATGCACAATTTCCTCTTCATCAGCCCCACCTGTCAAAGAGGTGGCGGGAGAGCTCAAAGGCACACCATTTAAGGGCACGCCGTTTGAAGAAGAAACTTCGAGCTCATTATCTAACCCATTTAAAGCTTCGGCCACATCAGCATCTGTCGCCAATACCTTCCTGTTGAGCCCACCGCCAGAGAGATTGCTGTCGGCATTGGCTGAAGGCAACCCTGTGCTGACATCCGTGCTAGCGAGCAAAATATTTGAATAATAGCTATTGATGCGATCCCGGATGTCACCAAAATTAGTTAGGACAGCACCTGAACTATTAGTCTTAAATTGAACAATCAGTCTTTTCCCCGACAATGAGGTCGCAAAGGCTTTGTTAGGGTGCCCTTTACCGACGAAGGTGATGCGGTACTCATTTCCGGCGGCTCCTTTTTCCTTGGCCTTAATCACCAAGCCTCCATCAAAATAGCTTTTTTGGGCTGCGTCTCCCTGATCACGCGCTAAGCAAATGAGAAAGTAATTCGAAGCCAATCGATTGGCTGTGCATTTCTCATTATAAAGTGGTCCATAGGCATCGTAAAGACCATGAGAATCATCGATATGTTTGACCTGAATGGCATT
>NZ_FUYE01000042.1 GCF_900167535.1 Prosthecobacter debontii | reverse complement strand
AATGTGAAAAATTAAAACTAACTCAAGAAGAAAGAGATCAAATAGAAAAAGATAGAATCAATCCTAATTATAAATATATTCCTAAAGAAAAATTTAATGGAAGAAGTAGGGGGAGATAAAATATGGAATTTGAAGAATTAAAACGCAATCAAAATATATTAGCAAATAAACTAATAGAAATTGATAAAAAAACATTAGAATATTTAAAACAGGTTAGGACAGATGAAAAGGAAATAGAAGAAAGAGAAAAATATATTAAAGCGAATATAGATAAATTAGAGCAAATAACAAATAAATTTGAAAAATATCAAAAAAATTTTAAAAGGACTAATTTTTTAAATAAAGTATTTGGTATAATGATTTTCTTATTTTTGATATTTTTAATTTGGGGAAGTGTTCTTATTCATTCTCAAAAGAATCAAATAAAAAAGTTGGAGGAAATTATAGAAATCACTAATGATAATATAGTTGAAGTTTTATTAGGGGATAGAAAATTTTGGGTAGATAATAACGATAAGATAAATTGGAGTTTGATTAAAAATATTCCTGAAGAAATTAAGAATTCTAAGCTAAAGAATCAAAAAAAGGGGAAGTAATTTCCCCTTTTTTTCCCCCTCTCTAAATAAAAAAGGCAAGGGAAACCTTGCCAATCGTAAAAGTTGGTCATCTTTTACTTGATACCTTGCTTGTTAACTTACCTAGTAAATATTTTTACATAGTAAGAAGAAAATTATTAGGAATATTATTTTCAAAGAGTACACCCCCTTTCATTAGACAGGGTATAAACAATTTTCATTACTAAAGCATGGTATCTGAAGAATATAATATCATTATATTGCAAAAAATAAAAAGAGATTTAAGCCGACCAAAGCTTAAATCTCTTTTTTAGTGTTCTCTTTGTAATATTCCTGATTCAATTATAACCCTTTATTAAAAAAAAAGCAATTTATCTTTGAATACTTATATGTATTTCAACAGTTCCATCATTATGATGTTTTTCAAAATCTAAGTTGTAACTTCTTTGAAGTTCTCCAATGTCTTCTAAATTCCAAATAATCTTCCAAGTATCAATTATTGTAGAAAGATTACATTTAAATATTTTGTAATCATCTTTATTTATAAAAATTGAATTTGAATCAGAAAAATAGTTTTCACCACCAATTGTAAAATCGTAATCACCTTTATAATTTGATTCATAGTTAAAATAAAAAGCATAAGTAATTGCATTTTTTAAATTTAAAGATAGGTATTTTTCCCAATATTCTCTTATTTTTATTGGAGCACCTTTAAAATTATTAATTCTAATGCTAGGTAAAACATATTTTTTTTTATTCATATTTTATTTCTCCTTTGTCTTTTAAATTTTGTATTTTTGCGAGTTCAGACCATAAGTTCATTCGTTTATTTGTTGGTAAATCACTATTTCTTATTAAATTTGATATTTTTTCTTTTTCAATATCTAAATCAGATTTTTTTGGCTCTGTAAAATTGTTTTTAAAGGCTGTTTCAATCTTTTCTTGACCTAATATATGCCCTTGATTTTCTTTAATTTTATCCATTTTTGAATTTTTTATATCTTCAATTTTTGCAGTTAAAATTTTAGAAAAACTTTTAATTTCTGAATTATATTTGTAAAGTTCTTTAAGAGCTTTTATAATATCTTTTTCCTCGTATTTTTGAAATATTTTCTCCATAGCCTTTTGAGAATAGGATTCATTTATATATCGATTTTTCCGAGCTTTTTCAATAGCTTTTAATAATTTTTCTGATATTTTGTTTTCTGGAGTAACATCATCTATGCCTTTCTCAGTTCTAATAAACTTAATTTCATTCACTTTTCTTCCTATTTTTTTTTCTTCAAAAGAATACTCAAATTTAGTTTCAAACTTATTAATTTCAATTAAAGCTTTTTTTAAAACATGAGCTTTAAATATTTTATATTCTTTATATTTTTCTATAGTTCCTGTTATTTGTCTAATGTTTTCTACTGTTAAGGTTGGAATATTAATATTTTCATATTTTTTAAAAAAATCATAAAAAATTAAACTGTATAAACATTTAAAAATTCTTTTTTCTAATAATTTTATTGTTGTGTAATATAAACTATCTTTTGTTTTTTCTTTTGTTTCTAAAGCTTTATAAATACTTGGAGGAATTGCAACAAATATTCCATTTTCTAATTTTTTATATTCTGATAATAAATTAAATGCTCCCCATAACTTCCCTTTAGAGTCTTTACTTTCAATTCTTATTTTTTGTAAAGAATCTAAATATAGATATAAATCTTGAAAATTTCGATTTCCATTTATAGCATCCATTATTTCTGTTGCTGATATTATAATATTATCAGTGTTTTCTTGTTGTAACTTGTGTAAAATAAAATCATATGCTAATATCCCTTGATTTGTTAATGGAGCTCCTGTTATTTCAATTAATTGATTAGGTTTAAATAAAATTAAATCTTTAAATGTTTTCATAAATTTCACCTCAAGAAAATAGTAGCACACAAAGGTTAAAAACTGCAAAAAATTTTTTTAACCTTTATTCTTTTTTTTTTAACCTTTATTCTTTTTTTTTTAACCTTTATTCTTTTTTTTTTAACCTTTATTCTTTTTTTTTTAACCTTTATCATTTTTTGACATCTTCAGACATCCCAATTACACAGGGATTTAAGCTCTCTCAAAAAACGCCGTAAATATTATAAATATTATAAATATTACAAACAAGAAAAAAGTAAGTATTTTTTCTATAAGAATTTTGTCACTTTATGCGTATTATTTGACAAATAAAAATTTGTAAATTAATATGGAAAGAAAAAAAAAATAAACCCCTATCAAATTTTTGATAGGCGAGATACCTTTACTGGTACCCAGCAAAGAAAAACCTACGGTTTTTTCTCGCCCTACGGGGTTAGAGGATGGTATATCATGGAAGAAAATAGAATAAGAAATCATCAAGTTAAATTTAGATTATCCCAAGAAGAATTAGATCAATTAAATAAAAAAATATTAAAATCTAAACTATCTAAACAAGATTTTTTTTTAAAACTCATTAAAGAAAAAGAAATTCTAGTAATAGAAGAATTACCCAAATTAATTTTAGAATTAAATCGAATAGGAATAAATTTAAATCAATTAACAAAAAAAGTTAATTCGAAAGAAAAATTAGGAATTTTAAAAAAAATAGATTTGAATAGAGAACTTAAAATCAACTCAGACGCTCTAAAATCGATTTTAAATACAATCAAAGATATTTTTAGTTAATTATTATGACTTTGAATTATAAGGGGTGTTAAAATGGCAATAATAAAGGCTATAAATTCATCTAGTGGAGGAACTGGAAGTTCTAAA
>NZ_FUYE01000041.1 GCF_900167535.1 Prosthecobacter debontii | reverse complement strand
CTGCCGCTGGAGGCCGTGGCTGTCAGCAGGGCGGAAGCCTGTGGATGTGCCTGGCCCCGGAGGCCTTGGCGATGCTCACTGATGGCATTGATTTAAAGGGGGGCAAGATGCGTCCGTGGTATCAGCGGGATTGAGGGAAGAGACACAAAGCTTGATAGAAGTCCGTCAAGAGGCTGCGTTTTAAAGGCCATCCAACCCCGCCGCCGATGACACCTCTTGAAGCCCGACTGACCGCCGAGAACGAGGCGCAGCGGCTGGAGATCAAGCTGCTGAGGGAAAAGATCGACCTGTTGGTTAGGCGCGTCTTTGGACGCAGCAGCGAGGCGATGGATGACGCGCAGCTGATGCTGCTTTTGCAGGGGGATGACGGGGCAAAAAAAGACCCGGCCTCCAGCGCAAACCCCGGCGTCTTGGAGGCTGAACTGGAAAAGCAGGCGGAGTCGGCTAAACCCCAAAAGCGGCGCAAAGAGCGCGAAGCGAGGATACCGGAACACCTGCCCGTGATTGAGGAAGTCATCGAGCCAGAGCCTGTCAAAGCCGCACCTGAAGCATGGCGCTGCATGGGCGAGGAAGTCACCGAGCAGCTCGACTATGAACCGGCCAAGTTCCTGCGCCGCAGGATCATCCGGCCCAAGTATGTGAAGCGTGAAGAGCCGCACCAGCCGCCCATCATCGCCCCACTGACCACCTTACAGGAGCGCAGCATTGCCGCCCCCGGTCTGCTGGCGGCCATCATCGTGGGCAAATACGGCGACCAGCTGCCGCTGTATCGACAGGAGCAGATTTATTCGACCCGCCACGGTGTGGACATCCCGCGCCAGAGCATGGCCCGCTGGCTGGCCCTGGCCGCCGACTGGCTCACCCCTATGTATGATCACATCCGCAGCAGCGTGATGGCTACTGGTTATGTGCAGATTGACGAGACGCCCGTGGCGTATTTAAGCCCCGGCCATGGTCAGACCCAACAAGGTTACCTGTGGACCTGCAAACGGCCCAGAGCCGACGTCTGCTTCACCTGGGCAAGGACACGCAGCGGCACCTGCCTAGGCAACATCATCCCTACCAACTTCAGCGGAACCGTGCAGTGCGACGGCTACGCCGCTTACCCAGCCTTTGCCCGCAGTCGAGCAGGCCTCACTCTTGCAGGTTGCTGGGCGCATGCGCGGCGGAAGTTTTACGAGGCCAAAGACAGCGCCCCACAACAGGCAGGCTGGGTGCTTTTACAGATCGCCCATCTCTACCGCATTGAAGCCCGGCTGCGCGAAAGCCGTGCTGGGCCAAGGTTAAGACAAGCCGTGCGAGCCGCCGAAAGCCGTCCCATCATAGAACGGCTGAACCAAGCTCTACGAAGGCTCAAACTCAGCCGCCGCCACCTGCCCAAAAGCGCCTTTGGGAGAGCCATGGACTATGCTTTGAGCCTGATGCCGATGCTGGAAGTGTATGCCAATGATGGGCATGTGGAGATCGACAACAACCTAGTGGAGAACTC
This sequence comes from Prosthecobacter debontii, assembly GCF_900167535.1. Classification (NCBI taxonomy): domain Bacteria; kingdom Pseudomonadati; phylum Verrucomicrobiota; class Verrucomicrobiia; order Verrucomicrobiales; family Verrucomicrobiaceae; genus Prosthecobacter; species Prosthecobacter debontii. The sequence goes on along the minus strand of NZ_FUYE01000041.1, from coordinate 2,039 downwards.
CATCCGCCCCACCGCCATCGGCAAGAAAAATTGGCTTTTTATAGGTGACGCCGATGCAGGCCAGCGCAGTGCGATCCTCTACACCCTCATCGAGTCCTGCCGCGCCCGCAGCCTGGATCCCTGGGCGTATCTGCGCGACGTGCTGACCCGCCTGCCAACGATGACCAACCGACAGGTCAAAGACGTTACCCCGAAAGCCTGGGCAGAGGCCCTGCAACAGAAACTGAAGGCCGCCTAGGGCTCCGCTTGCCCAGTCAACCTGCTTCAGCAGGCGCTTGGCGTGACGCTTACCCTTCAACGGTAGCTCAGGACAATGCCAAACCGCGATGAGCGGTGACTTTCCAATGGCCTTCAGGCCACTGTCTGCATGGCCTGAGTGAAACGAAGGAAACATGCTGGATGGTGGAGGGACCGTCCACTGACGCGTTCGAGAGTAAGGTGGCAAGCTCCTTCGAGCCTCTGCACCGAGAAGCTTGCTGCGGAGTTTTATTTTTTAGAAGCTGGCATGGGTGACGTGCCTGCTATGGGTTGTCTTTGTTTTCACCTAATTCAATGTATCGCGCCCAATTTGGCACTGACGTTACGGTTGGATGATTTTTGAGAATATAATTTAGATCAGTATGATTATCACACAACATACTTTTCAAGTCAATAATCAAGCTATTTTCCGACAATAGCCTTTCCTCAAATTCAAGACGACTATCTAAATTACCAGCCAGCGATTTTAATACCACTTCCCAGTTTCTAACTACAGATGATTTCCCATCTCCTAAATTCAGCCACGGCCCGCTCCAATGGAGTTCTCTAAAACAATCCAGTCCAAAGATTTCTAGATCAATAATACTACCATACCAGCCGAAGGGGCCAGCTGGTATTAAAGGCCTATGCAGTGGAGAAGCTGCAAATTGGATTGCGACCATAATGGCACCATCTTTTGAAATCTGACTAAATTCAAACAATATACGCTCGTAAAAACCATTGTTCTTCCGACGAACAATCCATTCTACTCCTTTCGCCAGATTGCGCCTACTTTCCAGTATATGCGTATCAGGCCTATCGCCAACCAACCAAGGACACCAACGAGCGATTTCAGCAATAAGATACGGTAGAATTTTATTTAGTTTCATTTGACACTTTTTTCTCAAGCTCTGAATTTAAACCCTCCCATCTTTCTTCGGAAATTTTCATTTCCCCTCCTGCAAAAGGTCCATTCCGGACCAGAATGCCATGATCCGTCTTGTAAGAAATTGGAAGAAAGCTAAAATGTTTGCGCTTAAATGTTAATGAATACTCTAAGCCACCATCAGTGACTCCAATGTAAGGATTTGCGTCGTTTTGGCGGTCCATTTCATCAACTACAGATTGATGCACGGCAGTAGCAGTGCTAAACATATCAACCACACTCAACAGGCGCGTTGTTTGAGTATGAACTCCACGAGCTGAGGCAAAATCCGAGGCTAAATTCTTACCCGGCCTTGCTTCCAGTACAAGGCCGGGCTTAATACCTGTCCGATTTGCTACCTCATTGACCCACTCAGGCTCCATACCCTTCACTCCTGTTTTATAATCAAAAATCGCGTCGACTTTTCCTTTCATATCGACACCACCACCCTTAGCTAGGCCACTTTTGTGATCGGAATCATTTAATAGAGTGATGTCAGGCCGCCGGCTGTTGGCTGGCCACTTGCTTACAGAATTGCCATTTTTTCCTTGGTATGACTGCTTCTTAACTGCTCCACCTTGTGCATTTATACTTTGCTCAAGCATTAGGTAGTCCGCATATTTCGATCCCGCCATCATCTCTTGGAGTTTCGCATGTTTGAGCTTTGCTAATGTAAGGTTATCACCAGTTGGTCCGTGTGCCAATTCGATAACTTCAACTGCACTTTGAATTTCTGTAGCAATATGAGATCTAATCGCATCAGTAAGTTCAGCCAGCCCCAGCGGGTCCCAAGCCGTCCAAGGGTTCTGCTTCACGTAGGCATACAAGTTGGGGCCATCCACAAATCCTGCCGGGTCTCGGCTCAGCCACATCCCCG
>NZ_FUYE01000040.1 GCF_900167535.1 Prosthecobacter debontii | reverse complement strand
GGCCACCCCTGCCTGGGCCAACTCATCGCAGAGACGGAAGCAAAGCTTCCCTCAGGCAATCAAGCAACATACAAGCGCACGCGTCCCGCGTGCGGTTTTTCGCGTCTCGCGGAAAACCGTCCCTGGAAGATGCCTATGTAATCGGGTTCGAATAGGACTTATAAGCCCTATGAAGCTCATAGGGCACATCTATCCTGCATCATGTTTGACGACCTCTTATGGACGGTGCTCCGCGAGGACGCAGAGCACTGCACGCGAGACGCGTGCGCTCCAGGCACGCCCGGCTCGCTGTGCCTTCTTGGATGAAGCGAGCCGAGAGTTATTTTCCCATTCGGTGAAACTGTTATACATAGCTTAATGTCTGACCTGGAATCTCTCGCCCAAAGCCTCCGCGCTCATCCGAACGTCGCGGAGAAACTGCGCATCGCATCGGCTTATGGGCCTGCGCTGGCTGTGGCAGGAAACATTGAGATTGGAGACGATGCCGCTGCCATTCCCGATGGTGATGGCTACATGCTTTTTGCTGCTGAGGGCATGATGGAAAGTTTCATTGAACTGGACCCCTGGTTTGCGGGTTACTGTGCAGTCATGGTGAATCTCAGCGACATCGCGGCGATGGGCGGATCGCCTTCAGCGATTGTGGATGTGCTGTGGACTCATCCCGACTCCGTGATCGCCACCGATCTGTGGGAGGGCATGCGTGCGGCATCTGAGGCTTATGGTGTGCCGATTGTCGGCGGTCACACTACTCGTTTTCCCTATGAACGCACGCCGCTCTTGGCCGCTGCTGTGCTGGGTAAGGCACAAAACTTGATCACCAGTTTCGATGCGGCACCTGGACATGATCTCTTGATGGCGGTAGATCTGCGAGGCGCTTATCGTGGGGAAGGCACGGTGTTTTGGAATGCCAGTGTGGGATCGCCACCCGAGCGCTTGCGCGGCGATCTGCGGTTGCTCAAACAACTCGCTGATCAGAAGCTGGTCACCGCAGGCAAAGACATCAGCAATGGCGGTGTGCCCGGCACCCTGGCGATGCTGCTGGCTACTTCAGGTTGTGGGGCGATTGTGGATCTCGATGCGTTGCCTCGACCCCCGGACGTGGATTTGAAACACTGGTTGTTATCCTTCCCGAGCTATGGCTATCTGCTCACGGCGAAGCCAGACAATACGGACGCGGTGAAGGCGTTGTTTGCCCAATGCGACATTGCTTGCGCTCGTATCGGCACGATCAGCGCTGGGCACGCGCTGGAGCTGGAGTTTTCTTCGAAAGGGGAGCGCTGCGTTTTTGCGCAGGTCGCACCGGCAAAGACGGCCCGTCCTTCCAAGAACCGGTGATCAGGACATCTCGAAGATGCTCCGGGATGCCGCGATCATGCACGTGCATTTTTTGCACCAGGAGGTCCACGGCGGCGGCACCCACCTGATCCAGATTACCGTCGATACCGGCCATGTTTTGTCGCTCGGTTTCCGTCCCAAAGAGGTAGGCAACCCCGATGTCTTCAGGAACTTTTAAACGCAGTCGTTCGAGCAGTTCCAAGGCATTGAACTTATACACCAGCAGGGCATCCGGCTGATGCTGCTCCATCCATTGACGAAAGAGCGTCATGTTAACCTGATCCCCCTCGACGATCAAAGGCGGGCACTGCTCTTCCACAGGGCGTTGCCATTGTTCATTGAGGGCAGCCGCAGACCACTGACCGCCCACGATGGTGTTGTTGCGCACTGGAGCAATGAGCGCGGGCCGACGATAACCCTGAGCGCGCATCTTTTCGAAAGCCAGCTTCACATTGAAAAAGCCGTGCAACTGCACGCGGTCCACGGGAAGCTGACGGAAATAAGTGCTCAGGCCGACAACACAAAAGTCACTGACATCCAGCTTCATCGGTTGGTCGTCCTTTTCGGAGAAACCCAGGATCACACCTCTAATACCGCGTGCCTGCAGCACCTTGCGCAGACGCTCCGCATCCCCTTTGAGGGAGCCGAGAGAAAAGATCTCCAGGTGATAACCAAGTTGGCGGGCGCGTTTTTGAATGCCCTTGAGATACCAGAGGCAGACGTCCTTTTTCTGCCAGCCATTGTCCGGCACGTTGGTGATGAGGGCTAGCGCTTCACCTTCATGCGACTGCTTCCGCCGTCGCTGCGTCATCAGAGCTTGGATGAGGGGATTTGGTGAGTAGCCCAGCTTTGTGGCCTCGGCTTTGACGCGCTCGATCACCTCAGGTGTGATGCGCGGATCATCCCGCAGAGCACGGGACACCGTCGCGCAGGAAACACGCGCCGCTTTCGCCACCTCAAGCATCGTGATGGACCGATCCATGGATGGAGTCAGCTCATACGCGGGAATGCAAAGGCTTTCAACTTTTCGCAGGCTAGTTCAGCTTCTCGGAGGTAAGGAACCAGAAGTTTTTTTTCTGAAAACCGAAAGCCGATGGGGCAAGACAGGTCCAGAAGCGTATGCTTTGATCCATCTCAAGTTTTCGTTTCTGTGTCCAGCACCTTCCAACTCAATCCTGAATTGCAGCCGCGTGGCGACCAAGCCCAAGCGATTGCCAAATTGGTCAAGTCCTTGCGTGAGGGGAATCGTCACCAAACCTTGTTAGGGGTCACAGGCTCGGGAAAAACCTTCACGATGGCGAACATCATCGCGGAGATGGGGAAGCCTGCCCTGGTGTTCTCTCACAACAAGACCCTGGCGGCGCAACTCTATTCGGAGTTTAAGAACTTCTTCCCGAACAACTCGGTGGAGTATTTCGTGAGTTATTTCGATTACTACCAGCCCGAGGCTTACATCCCGCGCACGGACACTTACATTGAGAAGGACAGCAGCATCAATGATGAGATCGAGCGTCTGCGTCTCTCCACCATGGGGGCTCTGCTTACCCGCAAGGATGTCGTGGTGATCGCCAGTGTGTCGTGTATTTACGGCTTGGGCTCGCCAGAGGACTATGAAGGCATGATGGTGCCGGTGCATGTGAGCCAGCAGATGACGCGCGATGTTTTTCTCACACGGCTGGTGGACATGCTCTACGAGCGTAATGACATCCAACTCAAGCGTGGAGCTTTCCGTGCCCGTGGCGATGTGGTGGAGATCGTGCCCGCGTATCTGGATAGCGAGGCCATCCGCGTGGAATTCTTTGGCGATGAGATTGACCGCATCAGTGTGGTGGATGTGCTGACAGGCACGGTGACTTCGAAGCTGCAGAGTTACACCATCTTCCCGGCCAAGCAGTTCGTGACTCCTGGAGATAAGCTGCGCAAAGCGGTGGTGAAAATCCGCGAGGAGATGGAAGAGCGCGTGGCTTGGTTTGAAAAGGAAGGCAAGCTGCTGGAGGCTCAGCGCCTGAAGATGCGCACGGAGCATGACATCGAGATGATGCTAGAGATGGGTTTCTGCCAGGGTATCGAAAACTACAGCCGTCATCTCACGGGTCGTGCTCCGGGTGCGACCCCAGGGACTCTACTGGATTTCTTCCCCGATGACTTCCTCTGCCTGGTGGATGAAAGCCACGTCACCATCCCGCAGATCGGCGGGATGTATGAAGGAGATCGCTCGCGCAAGACGGTCCTCGTTGAGCATGGTTTCCGCCTGCCGAGTGCCTTGGACAACCGGCCGCTGAAGTTCAACGAGTTTATGAAGGCCACGAGCCAACTCGTGTATGTGAGCGCCACGCCAGCTCGTTTTGAAATAGAAAACAGCGTGGTGGGAAACACGGATTACATCCCGCACAAGCGCGAGCGCATCGGGGAGGAAGAAACCAAACCCGCCGCTCTCCCTGGTGTGGCTGTGAGAGTGAGCGGCAGTTCGCAATCGGTGGAGAAGTTCGATGTCATCACCAAGGGCAAGCCCCTGGTGGTCGAACAGATCATCCGCCCCACGGGTTTGTTGGACCCCACCATCACCATCAAGCCGCTCAAAGGTCAGATCGATGAAACCATCGAGTTGTGCCGCCAACGCATCGAGAAAGGTGAGCGCGTTTTGGTCACCACTCTGACCAAACGCACGGCTGAGGATTTGACGGATTACCTGCGCAATCTGGATCTGAAAGTCCGCTACCTACACAGTGATATCGATGCCATCGAGCGTGTGGAGATCCTGCGCAGCCTGCGTAAAGGCGATTGTGATGTGCTGGTGGGTATCAACCTCCTCCGCGAAGGTTTGGATCTGCCCGAGGTGAGCTTGGTGTGCATTTTGGACGCGGATAAGGAAGGTTTCCTGCGCAGTGAAACCTCGCTCATTCAGACCGCCGGTCGTGCGGCGCGTCACGTGGGGGGCGAAGTGGTCTTGTTTGCCGATTTAGAAACCCAAAGCATCCGAGCCCTGCTCAGCATCAGCAGCTATCGCCGCCAGATGCAGATGGAGCATAACGAAAAGCATGGTATCACGCCTCAGACGGTGAAGCGTGCCGTGCAGGAGTCTCTACAGATCGTCGGCAAAGGCCGCGAGGTGGAGGAAAACGTCGTGCGCGAGGGCGGAGGCGATTATGCAGTCACGGAGGTCATTCGCGAGCTTGAAGGTGAAATGGCCGAAGCCGCGACCAAGCTGGAATTCGAACGCGCTGCCTTGCTGCGGGACCAGATCCGCGAGTTGAAGAAACAAGCGGGCCTCAATGCCGACGACGGCGGTGTCTTGCCGAAGCCGAAGAAGGTGACCTACGGAAAACCGAAACGTGGGGCCGGGAAGAAAGGGAAGTGAAAATGATGCCTCCTACTATCCGCCTTAATCTTGTCGTTGTGCGTGTTGCCGATCTAGAGCGCGCTCAGAAGTTTTATGAAGGACTGGGTTTGCAGTTTGTGAGGCATCGGCATGGCCAGGGACCGGAGCATCTGTCTGCTGAAATCGGCGATGCAGTATTCGAGCTTTATCCGGGATCATGCAATAGAAGACAAGAGGCGAGCTGTAGAAGTTGATTGAGCCAAGGATTGACGCGTGTGCCAAGGTCACCGTGATGGTGAACCTGCCCATTGAGTATTCCGACAAGCCCGTGACGCCTTTTGGAGGCATGGCACTCCTCAAGCGTTTTATTGACCAGACCGGTATCCGTGACCATCTGGCCACGTTGGATCTGCCGGAAGGCGGCTCTAACCGCGCTTATGATCCGGTGCACATCATTGAGAGCTTCTGGCTCGGGATCTGGACAGGAGCCAGCCGTTA
>NZ_FUYE01000039.1 GCF_900167535.1 Prosthecobacter debontii | reverse complement strand
ATGAACAATTTCGGTTTGGGCCGACGTGTGTGTCTTGTTTTGAAAGGAATGAAGGCAATGCAAGACAAACGGATGATTAGTATCGCTAAGCTGAACACATTACTGCGCTTGCACCCGCGACCTATCAACGTGGTAGTCTTCCACGATCCTTCAGGGAAAGTTTATCTCGGGATGAGCTTGGCGCTTAGATGCTTTCAGCGCTTATCTCTTCCGCACATAGCTGCCCAGCGATGCTCTTGACAGAACAACTGGAACACCAGAGGTGCGTTAATTCCGGTCCTCTCGTACTAGGAATTAAACCCCTCAACTTTCCTGCGCCCACAGAGGATAGAGGACCGAACTGTCTCGCGACGTTCTGAACCCAGCTCGCGTACCGCTTTAACCGGCGAACAGCCGGACCCTTGGGACCTTCTCCAGCCCCAGGATGCGATGAGCCGACATCGAGGTGCCAAACCTTGCCGTCGATATGAACTCTTGGGCAAGATCAGCCTGTTATCCCTAGCGTACCTTTTGTCCGTTAAGCGACGGCAATTCCACATTAAACCGCCGGATCACTTTGGCCTACTTTCGTATCTGTTCGACTTGTCAGTCTCACAGTTAGGCTGGCTTATGCCAATGCACTCAACACGTGATTGCCAACCACGCTGAGCCAACCTTCGCGCTCCTCCGTTACTCTTTGGGAGGATACCGCCCCAGTAAAACTGACCGGCTGACATGGTCCCACGCCCGGATGACGGGCCGCGGTTAGATCGTTCAATACCCAAGGGTGGTGTTTCATTGATGGCTCCATGTTACCCGAAAGTAACACTTCAAAGCCTCCCACTTACGCTAAGCATGAAAACCAAACGACCAGTGACAGCTTACAGTTAAGGTGCATAGGGTCTTTCCGTCCTTCTGCGGGTAAGCAGCATCTTCACTGCTATTACAATTTCACTGAGCCCCTCGTTGAGACAGCGGACAACTCGTTACACGATTCGTGCAGGTCGGAACTTACCCGACAAGGAATTTCGCTACCTTAGGACCGTTATAGTTACGGCCGACATTCACGGGGACTTAGGTTCAGAGCTTCGCCTTGCGGCTAACCCCTTGCCTTAATCTTTCCGCATTGGTCACGTGTCACATCGTATACTTGGACTTTCGTCTTGGCACAATGCTGTGTTTTTGATAAACAGTCGGTTGTCCCCTTTCACTGCGACCCTCCTAAGAGGGCATCCCTTCTTCCGAAGTTACGGGACTAGATTGCAGAGTTCCTTAACGAGGTTTCACTCTTACGCCTTGGTATACTCTACCCACCCACCTGTGTCGGTTTGCGGTACGGGCGGCCTTGGAAAGGGGCACAGGCTTTTCTAGACGCTCAATTCAAGAGTCCGGGCTTGGATCGCTCCGCACCCTGCTGCCACTTTCAATCGGCATGCTCTCTCCTCTGACGTGAACCTGTACTTTAACCAAAGCCGGTGCAGGAATATTGACCTGCTGTGCATCGCCTACGCCAATCGGCCTGGACTTAGCTCCCGACTAACCCTGGGACGAAAATCGTTGCCCAGGAAACCTTGGGTTTACGGCGGACAGGGATTTCACCTGTCTTATCGTTACTTATGTCTGCATCCTCACTTCTGTGAACTCCACGGTCAGTCACCTTCACGCTTCAAGGCTCACAGAACGCTCCCCTACCAAAGTATGACCCTTAGATCATACAGTCCAAAGCTTCGGTATAACGCTTATCGCCAATCATTTTCGGCGCGAGATCTCTCGATGAGTCAGCTATTACGCACTGTTTAAATGGTGGCTGCTTCTAAGCCAACATCCTCACTGTCAAAGAAATCTCACTTCCTTTCCACTGAGCGTTATTTAGGCACCTTAGCTGTTGAGCTGGGCTGTTTCCCTTTCGACAATGAAGCTTATCCCCCACTGTCTTACTGCCATGCTTCACTCAAGGGTATTCGGAGTTTGATTGAGTTTGGTAGACGGGTATGCCCCCTAGCTCATTCAGTGCTCTACCCCCCTCGATCAGCGCATGACGCTGCACCTAAATACATTTCGGGGAGAACCAGCTATTACGGGGTTTGATTAGCCTTTCACCCCTACCCACAGCTCATCCGAGGACGTCTCAAGGTCCACCAGTTCGGTCCTCCACGTCCGATTAAAGACGCTTCAACCTGGCCATGGGTAGATCACCACCGCTTCGGGTTCAGCCCGTGCAACTTAGCGCCCTATTCGGACTCGCTTTCGCTCCGCCTCCACCCCAGAAGGGCTTAGGCTTGCCACACAGACTGACTCGCAGACTCATTTTGCAAAAGGCACGCTATCACCGGACAAGCCGGCTCTAACACCTTGTGGGTATGTGGTTTCAGGTACTATTTCACTTCGCTCACGGCGGATCTTTTCACCTTTCCCTCGCGGTACTTGTTCACTGTCGGTCACTAGCGAGTATTTAGCCTTATGCCGTGGTCGGCACAGATTCATGCGAAGTTTCACGTGTATCGCATTACTCAGGAAATCCCTAGGCGGTTTCAAGTTTTCGGTTACGGGCCTTTCACCCTCTGTGGAGCGACTTTCCATCCGCTTCACCTAACTATTCACCTGCCACATTGGGCTCCTACAACCCCAGGAGGAAACCTCCTGGTTTGGGCTGTTCCGCTTTCGTTCGCCACTACTGACGGAATCGCTTTCGCTTTCTTCTCCTCGCCCTACTGAGATGTTTCACTTCAGGCGGTTTAGCGTGCTTGCTCCTATGTATTCAGAGCAAGACGATACAGTATGAACTGTATCAGGTTATCCCATTCGGAAATCCCCGGATCAATGCCTGCTTGCGGCTCTCCGAGGCTTATCGCAGCTTACCACGTCCTTCATCGCCTGCTAGTGCCAAGGCATCCACTACATACCCTATAAATCTTGCATTGCTCATATCCTTTTCTAAGCCCTGTCTTGCGACAGAACCGAAAGTCATAAGAGCACACTTCTTTCTTATCTTTTATTGAAACCTTTTCAGATCTCAACGTCTGGCTCTATGTAAAATTGTTCTTTCTTTTACTCTGTATGCAGTTGTCAAGGAACTTACGCTCCCCAGAAAACTTCTCTCTCATCTTCATCGGAAATGGTGGGCAGGACTGGACTCGAACCAGTGACCCCCGCCTTATCAAGGCGGTGCTCTAACCAACTGAGCTACATGCCCTTTTGGAGTCGATGGCTTACATCACAAATCCGAAGTCTCTCTCACCTGCCAAATTTCTTTGGTGGAGGTTAGGAGACTCGAACTCCTGACATCAAGCTTGCAAAGCTAGCGCTCTACCAACTGAGCTAAACCCCCGATCAAGATGTTCAATTTCAAAAACGAAAACTAAATGGTGCGCTGCGGTTTCATATCACGTAGAAAAGGTGTGAGCGCTTTCGCAGATTCACATACCTGCTTCCCATTACTGGTCAGCGAGATATCGACCTTGTCCGTTAATTGAGTGTGAGACACTCAGCGGACATTCTCCATAGAAAGGAGGTGATCCAGCCGCAGGTTCCCCTACGGCTACCTTGTTACGACTTCATCCCAGTCACCAGTCTTGCCTTAGGGCACTGTCTCCTTGCGGTTGACGCATGCACTTCGGGCGAAACCAGCTTCCATGATGTGACGGGCGGTGTGTACAAGACCCGGGAACGTATTCACGGTGCCGTAGCTGATGCACCATTACTAGCGATTCCAACTTCATGGAGTCGAGTTGCAGACTCCAATCTGAACTGAGCCCAGTTTTACTGATTTCCTCCACCTCGCGGTATCGGTTCACATTGTGCTGGGCATTGTAGTACGTGTGCAGCCCTGGTCGTAAGGGCCATACGGACTTGACGTCATCCCCACCTTCCTCCTCGTTGATCGAGGCAGTCTGACTCGAGTGCTCCGGTAAACCGGGTGGCAACAAATCACAGGGGTTGCGCTCGTTGCGGGACTTAACCCAACATCTCACGACACGAGCTGACGACAGCCATGCAGCACCTGTGCAAATCGGTTATTGCTAACCTAGCTAACTTTCATTAGCGACAAGATGCATGTCAAGACCAGGTAAGGTTCTTCGCGTTGCATCGAATTAAGCCACATACTCCACCGCTTGTGCGGGTCCCCGTCAATTTCTTTGAGTTTTAATCTTGCGACCGTACTTCCCAGGCGGCATACTTAACGCGTTAGCTCCGGCACAGGAAGGGTCGAATCTTCCCACACCAAGTATGCACCGTTTACTGCCAGGACTACCGGGGTATCTAATCCCGTTCGCTCCCCTGGCCTTCGTGCCTCAGTGTCAGTAACTGTCCAGTGACCTGCCTACGCCTTTGGTATTCCTCTCGATATCTACGCATTTCACTGCTACACCGAGAATTCTAGTCACCCCTCCAGTACTCTAGCATGGCAGTATCGGATGCAGTTCCGAGGTTGAGCCCCGGGCTTTCACATCTGACTTGCCACGCCACCTACGCACCCTTTACGCCCAGTGATTCCGAACAACGCTTGAGACCTCTGTATTACCGCGGCTGCTGGCACAGAGTTAGCCGTCTCTTCCTCTTGCGCTACCATCAATTTGCTCAGGTATTATCCAAGCAACCTTGTTCACGCATGACAGGAGTTTACAATCCGAAGACCTTATCCTCCACGCGGCGTCGCTCCATCAGGGTTGCCCCCATTGTGAAAGATTCTCGACTGCTGCCACCCGTAGGTGTCTGGACCGTGTCTCAGTTCCAGTGTGGCTGGTCGTCCTCTAAGACCAGCTACCCGTCGTCGCCTTGGTGGGCCATTACCCCGCCAACTAGCTGATAGGCCGCGGACCAATCGGAAAGTGACAGGTCTTTCGATCCCCGTCTTTAGTCTCTCGACCACATGCGGTATTAATCCAAGTTTCCCTGGGCTATCCCCCGCTTTCCGGAATGTATCCACGTGTTACGCACCCGTTCGCCACTAAACATCACTTGTATTGCTACTCATAATGTCCCGTTCGACTTGCATGTCTTATCCACGCCGCCAGCGTTCGTTCTGAGCCAGAATCAAACTCTCCAAAAATTGGTGCTGGCATCTTTTGAATGCCAGCTAAATTGAACCTTGTTTTCTTTCAAACAAGCCACGCGTTATCCACACGCAGCGCACAATTTAGCTTTCGTTTTTGTCTCTCCAAATTCCTCAAACTCACTCGCCCTAGAGGCTCATTCGCTCTCGTAATCTGAAGATGTTGTTTTCTGAAAGATCCATTTCTAATCCGCTGAAAGTGAACCGCTTACAGCGTCTCGCTTCCCTCGTCTCAGCCGCTCCTGTTTCGGTGGCGGATTGGCAGTATGGACAGTTCCCCGCTCCCCGCAACCTCTTTCTGCTCCTTTTTTAAAGTTTTTTGACCAAAAAGG
>NZ_FUYE01000038.1 GCF_900167535.1 Prosthecobacter debontii | reverse complement strand
GGAAGGGGCGCATGAGGCTCAAGTCCAATGTCAACCTGCCTCAAGGCTATAAGCTCACCTGCCTGAGAGTCCGAACCACCGCCACGGTGCCGCTGGAGCCTCAGAAAGTCGTGATCGGAACCTCCGTCTTTGAGATCCCCAAAAACGGCAAACTTTCCGCCGAAATCCCTGCCGATGAACGCCTCATGCCGCCAGAACTGGCTTGGGGTGGCCAACGGTATGTGAGCACGCGGGCGATGCACGTGGAATTGAGGGATATCAAAGACCACGCCAATATCGGCGATGATGTTACCATTACGAACTGGGACACGGCGCAAGAGATCGCAGACGACAATATCGCTTGGATTGAAGCACACTCGTCGCCGACCGATGCTGCTCCACGAATGCCACAACTGGAGTTGAGAATCCCTGGTCTTGGGGAGGGCATGACAATTGAGGCGAAGATCGAGGTGCAATACGACCGAGGAAACGGCCAACGCACAGCAAGAAATCAGCCGGAAGATCGGGTTAGAATACCAGACAACGGAAACTTCGCCCAGGTCAATGGAGACACTTGGAACCTCTACAGTGAAGCTGACTGGCAAACAGAACTTACGCAACGCGGCTTCTTTGGCGGCGAGGCAACGCTCACTTACCGGCTCATGAACGGGCAGAATCAGGCGCTGACAACTCAAACGATCCGCTTCCGTATCGGCGGCAGGAATCCTGATGCCGTGAGAGCAAAGACGCACATTGAAACACTCAACAACGCTGGGCCGCAGGGGCCGTTGTGGTTCGCATACGCAATAGCAAAGTCTGAATCCAGGGACTACAATGGAGCGGGAACTCGATACAACCAGTTCTGGCAACTCCCACGGGATGCGAATGACACTACCTATCGAACTGCACGTCAGACTCATGCTGGGCGGCCAGTTTGGGGCAATGACGGTGGAACAACTCCAGGAGGCTACGGAATGTTCCAGGTCACCGGAACCGCCGCTGACTCTACAGACAACATTCCGCGTCAACAAATATGGAACTGGCAAGAGAATGCTTCGGCGGGATTGGCGATCTTGGAAAGTAAACGGACTAGCGCCGATACTTGGATGACTCGGCAAAAAAACGCAGACAATGCAAACGGAGTGGCTTTGCCAAGCCTCACAGTTCGCAATGTGACTTTTGCGGAGAACTCCAACCGCACGATGAACAACGCTGTCACAATGAAGGCTTGGAACGGAGCAAGTGCGGCACCCGCTGGCTTTACCGATCCTGATGGCGCTGCCACTGGTTTTATTATTGATCCACAAAGCGGTGGTCACTTTTGCTATTGGAAGAACTTAGCTTCAGGAACAAACAAATGGGCATTGAGCCGATACAACGATCCACCCGATCCCATCCAACCATTCAACTACGTCGATAGAGTATGCCAAGAAGTCGAATAGCTCTTTGGGTCGCGCTTTTTGCGTGGCCTTCGATAGGCCTTGCACAACAGGTCAGTGGAATCACTGATTACCTGAAACCAATCGTATCCAAAATCGCAGCCGATCCAAATGCAGGAGGGTGGACATGGGAGACGAACGGCAACGGCGGCTATGTTTTGCGCTTGGCGATGGACGTTACGGGCGATGGTGTCCCTGAGCAGTTCGTCACATCATCGCTCATTGCTGCCAAGAATGTCGCAGAATGGACAGTCTTTGATGTGAAACACGATGGAACAATGCGGCCATACGGAAGGTCAATCCGACTGCCAGCCGACAGTGTTTGGCCCAGCGCCGAAGCAAACCTGACATCTCTTGTTTATCTAGCCGCCCCTGAGCGTGAACGGGAACAGGCGAGCGAGGAGAAATCCTATCCTGTTTATCGCTTTGTGTTCACCTTCCCTGAGATAAAGAAAACTCTGACATATGCCAGCGAGTCAGAAGCAGCCAAACTCCGCCCATCTGACCCAAGCCAACTGCCCAAGCTGCAAGCAATCCTGCTGGCCGATTATCTCACGAAGCCAGATGTGAAATGGGCCGATGTGATTGAGTGGAAGCTAGATGCTAACGGCTGCTTCTTCCGCCCAGAAGACAAGGAACGCGCTGCTAAGAACACTGCCTTTACTCCACAAGCGGCGTTGTCCCTGCTCAGAGCAAATCAGCCGTCTTCGCCAGATAGCAGCGAACATGCAGCACCAGCATCGAAGCCGCTGCCAAGCGGACAACGAACGACACCGGAGGCAACCGAGCAGAAGCTCTCAACATCAATAGCGGTTGAAGAACTAGCTTTGCCAACGTGGTGGCTGGTGATCGCGGCAGCGCTTGGCCTGCTGTGGGTGTTGTTCAAGAAGCGGAAGTGAATTGGCTTGCCGGGTTCGTGCGTCGCTCCGCTGGAGCTGTTGCGTCGGCCAGCAAGTCCGGGTGCAAACGACTGCTTTGTCACACCCCATGCGATGGGGTGCCTCTTGCGGCTTTCCGTAACACCGCAACCGTCAGACGTTCATCGGTGAACCACGAGAGGGGCTGGAGAAGTCAGAGGTCGGGTGCTCCAACACCAACTCGCGAGCAGCACGGTGAGGAGGAGCAGGGTCCACCGTTGCCAATGGGGATCGGTTTCTTGGAGAGTCTGCACCTGTTCGGTTTCGAGCTGGGGAGTTTCGGCGAAGGCTGCGGCGGCGGAGAGGAGGGTTTCTTCGCCTTCGGAGATCTCGAAAAAGCCGGGTGTGGCGGGGGCGCGTAGCCTCGATCCCAACGATGCCCTCGGCCCCAATGGCGCTGCGGGTGATTTCGATGGCGATGGCCAAGGCAACCAGGTGGAGTTTTTCAACAACACCCCTGGCAATGTGTCGAATGCAGACTCCGGCATGCGTCCCCCTACCGATCCGAACACGCCCAATCCCGAAGACTTCCAACTGTCGTTGGATTTCGCGGATATCGGTGTGAATTACATCGAACACTGGAATTTCACCGAGGAAACCTTCGAGCCTTATTCTGCCTCTCTCTATCAGAATGGCGGGGGCTATCTGGACGAGTTATTTGGCGACGAAGTTCCCACCTTGTCGGCTCTGAAAAGGATGGCCAAATTTTCCAATCAGTCGCTCTTGAGCTATCCGCTGGATTCGGCCTACCCCTATCTTGACGATCAGAGTGCCTCTGTTCAGGTTTCCGCTGAAACAGGCGAACCGTCTTCTCGGTCTTACGGATGGCGGAAGGGGCGCATGAGGCTCAAGTCCAATGTCAACCTGCCTCAAGGCTATAAGCTCACCTGCCATAGAGTCCGAACCACCGCCACGGTGCCGCTGGAGCCTCAGAGAGTCGTGATCGGAACCTCCGTCTTCGAGATCCCCAAAAACGGCAAACTTTCCGCCGAAATCCCTGCCGATGAACGCCTCATGCCGCCAGAGCTGGCTTGGGGTGGCCAACGGTATGTGAGCACGCGGATGGTGCCCATTGACTTAAAGATTTGGAACGGTCAGGACGCCGCTACTGAAGTGGCTGATAAAACAGGTGTTGGAGCTTTCACCGTCGCCAACCTCAACGACACCGACGGAGACGGCACCATCGACAAGGACGACAACGATGTGCCCGGTGAAAAAGACCTGATGAAGCTATATGTCGGTGGCTACGCCGGACTCACTGGCAAGGTGAAGCTCACCGTTAAAAGCGGCAGCGTGAAGTTCTGGGAGGACAAGGAGAAGAAGAACAAGCCCATCGCACTTGATGGCAATGGAGCTGTGTTGTTCGACATCCCCGCAGGAGGAATGAACAAGACCATTTGGGTTGAAGCCACTGCCGCAAGCGGTGCAGTGCGAGACATTGAGATTTGGGAAGGATACCAACCCGCACAAGGCGCACTCCAAGACGGCACAGACAAGGTAAAGGCAACTGCCATCTGGGTTGATCCAGGTGCCAATCCTATCATCACGGCGGGCAACGCAGTTCCGGGGAATCTTGATGATGCTACCGCCAAAGGAACATTCCAAAACGCGCATGACTCAAAGTTCGGCATCTTTAATGCAAGCCCAGGAAAAGCGCAGTTCTCGTATTCGATTGGCTTCGAGTTCAAAGTGAAGCCCACAGGCGTTGGGAGTGAGCCAGGCATTAAGTTTGATGTGTCACGGCAGCGTGAAACTGCATACTGGGGCAAAGACAATCAAGGATGGCTAGCAGGTCAGGCGGGAGCATTCCCCACCAATCCTGATGAACCCAATGATGACAATCACTCCGCAGACGAAGACAACACCCCGACCAACGATCACATTTACTCGCTCGATAATCCTGCCATTCCCTTCTTGCCTGCACCGTGGGAGCGCATTGTGAAGCGCGGAAACTTCCGTGAGTTTGTGCGGGTGAGATTCGACGGACAGGCATTCCAGAATCAGAACGGAACGGTTGAAGGCTCGCGCTGCGCAAACTTTCAGAACTGGCGAATGAGAGGAGACATCAGCAACTCAAACGGCGCTTGGAACCTGTCACCTGGTGGCTCTAACGAGCTTCAAGGCGGTCATGTTCCCCTTGGCAACCATCCATAGAGCATTCGTCATGAACACTCCGCACACAATCACCCTCATCGTTGTGCTTCTAGCTCAATGTCTAGTGGCTCAGACACCTTCACGAGAACAGTCGCTTGCTGGCATTAACCGAGAGGCAGTCCTCAAAGAACAGATTGAGAAGTTCAGCACTGCTGCTGAGCATGAACTCATTGCAGTGGCAAGCAGCCCATCAGCCCAGCGCGACTCTCGCATTGCAGCAGCGGTGCTCCTGTTGAAGATGCACAAGACACAACAGTCTTCAGATGCGGCAATCGCAGTAATGAGCCTGCAAATGCCTGCTGGTTTGAATGATTGGGAAGGTGCAAGCGATTGGAGGCTATCATATCCAGTAGCGGCGGAAGCGTCGTTGCGTTTTGATCTGATGCCACAGATCATCGAACGCACACTCAACGGCACCCTGCCTGAATCCGTCGTGGGCTTTGTATTGCTCCGCTATCAAACCGACAATCATGCGCCGGACGAGCATCTTGCGGCGCTTCTAAAGACGAACCTCACGCTCGAACGACGCCAACGAGGCAAGCGATTGGTTGCGATCTTGAAAGGTGAAACACCAAAGGAAACCCCGAGCAACGAGGCGCTTGAAAAGCCCGCATCAACACCCGTCGTCGTTGTGCAGCCATCATCACCAAAGAAACCCGACGGTGCAACGCCCACCACACAGGCACCGAGCGAGGAACCGACTTCATCAACGCCGTGGAGCATCATCGTGGTGTTGATCGTGGCGGCAACTGGCCTTCTGTGGTTGCTGCTCAAACGACGTTCGTGAGCGTGACAAAGTGCAACGCAGCTCGGGCCTGCAACGCCTCATCCAACCGCGCCTTGTGCACGAGCTGGGCAGTCATCGGCAAAGCCGATGACTCGTCACGATGCGACAACCAGCTTCCCGGGCCCCAATGGCGCTGCGGGCGATTTCGATGGCGATGGCCAAGGCAACCAGGTGGAGTTTTTCAACAACAC
>NZ_FUYE01000037.1 GCF_900167535.1 Prosthecobacter debontii | reverse complement strand
CTCCACACGCTTGGGTCTGTTAAATGTGAATCATACAGATCATAGACACCATCACCATCTGAGTCACCGAGTCCATCATAAGGAAGTCCGTTGTTCCCGTCACCATCCCAGTCATCCCATAAAGTCGAATCCAGAGGATTGGAATCTTCAGGATTATGCACACCATCACCATCCCAGTCATAATATGAACTTCCTGCGCCGAGTGCGGCATAGTTGACTGCGTAAAAGGAGTGGAATTGATCATAGTCACTGTAGCCATCGCTATTGCTATCCCACATCAGTGGGTGGTAACCCTCGTTAGGCCCGCCTAGCAGATCCAGTTCATCGCCGTCCGTTATGCCATCAAAATCACTATCAGGATTGTAGATGTTGGTTCCCCAAGCCTGTTCACGGAGATCCATGACGCCGTCTCCGTCACTGTCATTATCGTAGCCGGGGTATTCCCACGATAGTTCGTCCCCTTCATCAAACTGGCCATTTTCATTCCAATCCTCGTATTGGATGTAGATAGTCCCAGTGCCCGGATCGAATTCAGCTGCCCTGATACTGACGGCACTTAGCTGAGGCGTCGTTGAAAGAGGTGTGATGAAGAGCAACAGCAAAGCCAGCCAGCGCCTGAGTTGCGAAGCTCTCAGACGTGACAAAGCAGGGCTTCGCCGAACTGTGACCAGGCATTGGGGAGGCAAAGTCATAACCTAAAACGGTTCGTTTAGTTTTTAACGGGGGATGAAGCGGGCGGCGTGGGCGCTGCTGAGGGCGACTGAGTTTTCGGCCCAGGAGGAGTTTGAGGAGGCACAGCGGGCGCCGAAGGAGGTCTCGCCGTCGGGATCCTTGGCTTGATGGCATTGGTTGGGCCACTTTGTGCACCATTAAATGTCCTCTTCAGCGGAACGGAACTGTTTGGAGCTGATGGTCGTTGGACAGGTCTATAATTTACATTCGCAGGTGCCTTGGTTTTGCTTTGGCATTGGCACCCTGAAGTGTTCCCGCTGGAGCCACTCGCCGCGAGGCTACCACCACACCCCTGATATGAAGAACATCCTCCACCTGCTTGATTTTGACCTCCTGGTTTTTCCGTGGATAGATAGGTGACCCCAACGGCTAAAACCGCTAAAGATGCAAATAGTGGCCAAGCCGCCCAAGACGTCCCGACAGCTTGATTACCGGTTTTAACGCCTCGTGCATCAAGTAGAAAGATTAGCAGTAGCACGGGAAGAAAAACTTCCAGACGTCCCTGCGCTCCATGGGTAGAAAAATCCCAAAAAAAAGCCAAGGCTAAAATTTTATACCAAGGGTGTGTTGCCATCGACAAAGGAATATTTAGACCCCTTTTTAACCCATCATATTTCACCTATAGCAATAAGAAAAATGTCTGCATCAAATTTTCTCAGTATTAAGACTGAAATCGCCCTGCTCCAGTATATCGTAAGCGTCACGCGGGTGACTTTGGAGGAGGTGGCATCATGGAGGTCATAGGTGGTCAGGGATGCGCTCTAAGAACCAAGAGGCGAGGGTTATGAGGAGTGATCGAGCGGGACGTGTTCGACACGCTGAGGGGCAACTGCGGCCGTGAAGGCATCAAGGCCGGAGCCGGCCTCACAGACCTCTTCACCCGCCTGCCCACCGAGACCCATCCGACCGTGCACCGGCTCACGCCGAAAGCCTGGGCAGCCGAACCAAGAGCTCAGAACCAGCCGCAGGCAAAGACCTGCGCTGCCTCAATGCAGCCAGAACTGTCAAGCTCCCAGGGACGGGGCTGCGTTTGACGGATACGCCAAGTCGAAAAGGACATGCTGTCAAAGGGAGTCAAAAGCGTCCGCCTCTGCCTTGGCTCAATTGCCTCGGTGCGATTGCCAAATGGTTTCAAAGCCCGGCTGCTGTGGGCATGGGGGCTTGCCCTCACGGTTTGACAGGAACGCGGTGAGCGCGTAGGGGATAGAGTGCCTTTTTTCCGTTCTCTCAGCTTGCTCCAGCTACCGGCATTTTTGATGCTGTTGCTGCTGGTGCCTGGGATTCAGCCGGTGGCTGGGGCGGAGGATTCGGGGCAGGTTTTCAGTAAGCAAACCCGGGGTGAAGTCATCTTGCGGGTCGCAGGTGAGCACGCACGCGGTTTCTCCCCCATCACACCCAGCCTGGAGTATGAGGGCGGGTCATCGTTGGTTCTTCAGACGTGCCCACAGGTGGGGCTGTTGCTGTCTCTCGGAGATGTCAGGAGGACCACGCCGACCTGGTGTGGCCGCCGGATGATCCGAGGTCCACCGGGACGATAAGCTGCCTCCGTTGACGGTCCGCTCAAGCCTCCTGGAAATGTCCTTCTGTTCTGTCTCAGAAGGCCAACGGGAGCGAGTGGTGATGCATCCCTATCAATCCATAAGCTTATCTGATTTCTGTGAGCACGACGATACTCATGGACATCCTCCGCATCGGTCTGGGTCTGGTTGGACTCTGGATGGTGTGGCAGGTGTTCAAGGTCTTCAAGAATTTGTCGAAAAACTCGGAGTCTGATCTTTCCGCCTCGGGAAGCTCGAACGATGAGACTCATCCGTAAAGGATGAGGGTGCGGTGGTTTCGATCACCGGGTCTGCCTCGTTGACGAGGCGGAAGCTCCAGCGGGCGGTTGTTCCCCCGCTGGGGCCTGTTTTCAAGGCGCTTTGACGCTCTTGCCTTTCTCTTAACGGTGGTGTGCTGTGAACACTGGCCGCCCATCCCGACAGACGGAGCCGTTTGTCTCTAAAGACCCTTTCTTTCCCACCCCCATGAATCACTTGGATCTCATCCTTACCCTGACCGGCGGCCTTGCGGCGGCACTCACCCTGGGGCTTTTGACCCGGAAAATCGGCCTCTCTCCGATTGTGGGTTATTTGTTAGCGGGCATCCTGGTCAGCCCGAACACCCCCGGCTTTGTCGCGCATAAGGACCTGGCTAAGGAGATGGCAGAGATCGGCGTGATCTTGCTGATGTTCGGCGTGGGGCTGCACTTCCATTTCAAGGAGTTGCTGGCGGTGAAGCGCATTGCTATCCCAGGAGCGCTGGTGCAGAGCGCCACAGCCACGGGCTTGGCGATTGTGATCCTGCATTTCTTTGGCTGGACCTGGCAGGAGGGGGCGGTGTTTGGCATGGCCATCGCCGTGGCCAGCACGGTGGTGCTCACGCGTGTGCTGGTGGATAACAATCATCTGCATACACCGGTGGGGCACATCGCCATCGGCTGGCTGGTGGTGGAGGATTTGTTCACGGTGTTTGTGCTGGTGCTTCTACCCGCGGTGTTTGGCAATGCGGGGGAGGCTACGGGGGCTGCCGCGAGCGGTGGTCTGGCCTGGGCGATGCTCTGGACGACGGTTAAAATCTGTGCGCTCGTGGCCTTCACGTTTATCGTCGGGGGCTGGGCCATCCCACGGTTGTTGCACTACATCGCCCGCACGGGGTCTCGGGAACTGTTTACACTGGCCGTGCTTGTGATTGCCCTGGGCATTGCCGTGGGGGCGGCGAAGCTCTTCGGCGTGTCCATGGAGCTGGGGGCCTTCCTGGCGGGCATGGTGGTGGCGCGGTCGGAGTTCAGCACGCGTGCGGCGACGGATGCGCTGCCGATGAAGGACGCCTTTGCCGTGCTGTTCTTTGTCTCGGTGGGCATGCTGTTTGATTTCAAAGCCATGCTGGAGGCCCCGGGCCTAGTCTTGGTCACGGTGGGCATCGTCATCGTGGGCAAACCGCTGGCGGCGATCCTCATTACGCTGCTGCTGCGTTACCCGCTGCGCACGGCTTTGTATGTGGGCGCGGTGCTGGCGCAGATTGGCGAGTTCTCCTTCATCGTGGGCACGCTGGGGCGGAACCTGGGGGTGGTGTCCGAGGGGGCCTTCAATGCCTTGGTGGCCACCGCCATTGTCTCGATCACCCTGACGCCTTTGTTTTATCGCTCCGTGGTGCCGCTGGAGCGCTGGCTGCTGCGGGTGCCATTTTTGAAAAAGCTTTTGGTTAGGTCAAAGGGGAACGCGGAGGACGCCATCACGGATAAACATGCCCAGCATCATGCCATCATCGTGGGGTATGGTCCTGTGGGACAGACGGTGGCGCGGCTGCTCCGGGATAACGACATCGTGCCCGTGGTGCTGGAGATGAATGTGGATACGGTGCAGAAGCTGAAGGCGGAGGGCACGCATGCCATCTATGGCGATGCCACGCATCCCGAGACGCTGAAACAGGCGGGCATCGATCAGGCGCGGGTGCTGGTTTTAAGCGCCTCCGGCCTGGAGGGGAAAGACCTCATTCGTGAAGCCCGTGAGCTGAATCCCGACATCCAGATCCTGGCCCGCACCGCTTATCTGCGGGAGGCGCACGCACTGGCGCATGCCGGGGCCAACAGCGTCTTTTCGGGGGAAGGGGAGGTGGCTCTCTCCATCACAGAATACATTCTGGAAAAGCTCAATGCCACGCGTGAGCAGATCGACCGTGAGAGCGAGCGCATCCGCAAGGAGTTTTTTACGCCGCCCTCGGCGTCATAGCTAGTTCGACTTTCAGATGATCTGACAAGGGCACAAAAAAGCGTGCATGGACCGTGAACCCATGCACGCTTCAGCAACCAAGCGATTGAAGGCGCGAGCCTTCAAACCAACTTAGAATTTAACACGAACGCCGGCCTGAACGCCAAAGACGTCGTCAAAGAACTCCTGCTCTTCCAGGCCGAGGCTGCCGTTGACGAAGAGGTCCACATGGGGAGCCACTTCCACGAACAGGCGGAGGAAGAGATTGTATTCCGCAGGCACCACATCATTGCTGTTGTAGGTCACGCCCAGGTGAGTTTCCACGATACCGAACTTGGCGCGGAAGTGTGGGGACACATACACGCCCCAGTCTTCATCGAGGTTGAAGTTGGCACCGAAATCATTGATGTCGAGGCTGGCGTAGCTGGCACCCACTTCCGTGACGAAGTGAATGTTACGGGTCAGAGGGATGTAGCCACCCACACCGACATTGACGGTCCAGTAGTCGAAATCAGCGTCATTGACGCCCAGTCCGAGACCCCCCAGATCCAGCTCCACATTGCTCCAACCGCCGTTGAGAGCGAAGTAGAGATGCTTCACCGGAGAGAACTCCAAACCTGCGACGATGCCATGAGCATCAACGTCCTGGCCGAGGAAGTCGGCGGATTGATAGCCGTAGGCGAGAGAGAAGTTCGAATAGGAAATCTCTTCGGGTTCGGGAGCGATCGTTGGAGCGACGGGTTCTTTGGCAGGAGCGGCTTCACCGGCGTAAGAAGCGGCAGCCAGCAGGAGGCAAGCAAGGGATGTGAATGTCTTTTTCAGCATGGTCAGGTTGGTTGATGAGTGTCCTCTCTTCGCCGTGTGAGGCACGGGTTCAGGTAGGATTAGGATAAATTCAGCTAGAGATCGATCACTCGTCAATATAAAAATCATGACTAGACCGACACTTTTTGTTCTTTATGCGTCCACCTGACATACTGAGCACTCAGGAACTCTAAATTTCTTATCGTATTCGGATACGAGGGATCGCCGCACCGCGATCCATTTTCGCTCCAGTGATTTGACGATCAGGGGCCCAGACGCCGTGGCTATCCGGTGCCGGTAAGCCATGTACACACGCAGATCTTGGCATTTTCGCGATATACCGGTGAAAGGCGCTTTTGCCTCAGCCTCCCCTTTTCGCTAACCAACTCTGAAACCAAAAACATCTCATGAAATCCTTTTTAGCCCCCGCTTTCGGGTCAATGGCCGCATGTGCCCTTCTGCTCTTCAGCAGCGGGATTCAGGCCCAGACCACCATCCACGCCGAGGGCGTGATCTCGGACTATGGCCCTGAGGCCCTGGTGATCTCATCCGGCACCCAGACCGTACCCCTGCGCTACTCCGCCACGCCAGACACCATCTATGTGGATGAATACGGTGCCCCCGTCTCCACCTCGGTGATCCGCTCGGGTGTGCCGGTGACGGTCTATTATGACCGCGTGGGTGATGCCCAGGTGGCCTCGCGAGTGGTCGTGCGCAAGACCACCACCGCTGCCGGCACCGTGCAGACGAAAGAAACCGTGACCACCACGAACTCGTCCGGGGTGATCTCTGACTTCGGTCCCAATGGGATCCTCGTTCGCACCGACGGCGCTGTGGACCCTGTGCGTTACAGCTCCACCGAGACCACCACCTATGTGGATGAGGCTGGGAATCCCGTCTCGATCGAGACCGTTCGCTCCGGCCTGCCCGTGACCATCTATTCCTATCGTGATGGAGATCGCGTGATCGCCTCACGCGTCGTCGTGCGCCGTGCTGCCACCGCCCCTGTGGTGGTGCCAGAAACCCGTGTCCGCACGGAAACCACCACGACCGTCATCCCGCTCGATGATGATGACGACGATGATGAATAGTCCATCTCCCTCTCAGCAATACTTCAACACCTTCTTTGTTATGAAAACCCTCTCTTTGATTCGTGGCGCTCTGGCTGCTGCTGCGATGCTTCCGTTGGTCAGTTGTGAAACGGAGGTCGTCGTGGATGAACCTCCGCAGACCATGACCATCCGCACTGAACAAAAGGAAACGATTTACCGTCGTTATCCCGATGGGATTGTGCAGACTCAGGTCACCACGGTGACGGAATAAACAGCTCTCCAACGTCCGTCACAGGATTTAGCGGCCCAGCACTGAGTGTTGGGCCGCCTTTTTTTGATCGTCTGGGAGTCTTAGAGCGTGTTATGAACTCTTGAGAAGAGGGAGTTAAGCATCAGCACGGCAAAGGCCAGCCAGTGGATGCCCGCCAGGGAGGTCGTCAAGCGTTCATAGTCTCTTGCCAGACGCCGGAACCGCGCTGACCAAGCAAATGAGCGCTCTACCACCCAGCGCCTGGGCAGTAGCACAAAGCCCTTCTTGGCTTCTTGAAGTTTCACCACTTCCAGCCTGATGCCCTCTGTTTGGGCAGCTTCGGCGGGCTGCTCTCCTGTGTAACCTTGATCCACATAGGCCAACTCCACCTTCTCTCCGGTTACCTCTTGAAGCTTTTGCGCCAGTTCTCCAACCTGCGCCCGCTC
>NZ_FUYE01000036.1 GCF_900167535.1 Prosthecobacter debontii | reverse complement strand
CTTGACCCCTTGACCTTTGGACATTCCCCGCTCTAGCATCGCGACTTTCCATGCCCCAGCCTGCACGCCGTCTCGAAGTCTTCACCGAATCCGTCATCCGTGAGATGACCCGCTTGGCGAACCGTCATGGTTCCATCAACTTGGCGCAGGGCTTCCCGGATTTCGATCCCCCGGCTGAGTTGATCGATGCGCTGGCCACGGCCATTCGTGGCCCGCATCATCAATACGCCGTGACGTGGGGAGCACCGCGCTTCCGTCAGGCGCTGGCGAGGAAGCAATCGAAGCTCACCGGGTTGGACATCGATCCAGATCGGCATCTGGTGGTCACCTGTGGCAGCACGGAGGCCATGATGGTGGCGATGATGACGGCCTGTGATCCGGGCGACAAGGTCATCGTCTTCTCCCCGTTTTATGAGAACTACGCGGCCGACGCGATTCTCTCCGGGGCCATTCCGGTGCACATCACATTGCACGCGCCTAACTTTGAGTTTGATCGAATGGAGCTTCGCCAAGCCTTTGAACAAGGCGCAAAAGCCATCGTCATCTGCAATCCGTCCAATCCCTGTGGCAAGGTGTTTACCCGGGAGGAGCTGCTTTACATCGCGGGATTGGCGGAGGAGTTCGATGCTTTCGTGCTGATGGATGAGGTGTATGAGCACATCGTCTATGCGCCGCATCAGCACACTTACTTCGCCACACTGCCCGGCATGTGGGAGCGCACGCTGAGTTGTGGCTCCTTATCCAAAACGTATTCCATCACGGGTTGGCGTTTGGGGCATGTGATTGCGCCAGAGAATCTCATTTCGCGTGCGCGGAAGGTGCATGACTTCCTCACCGTCGGGGCCGCAGCGCCTTTGCAGGAAGCAGCCATCACCGCACTCGAGTTCCCGGATAGCTACTATGCCGATCTCCAGCGTGACTACGATGCGAAGCGGGATCTTTTCCTGGGTTACATGCGCCAGACCGGCTTGCCTTTCACCGAGCCTCAGGGCGCCTATTACACGCTTTTAAACATCAGTTCGTTAGGCTTTACCACCGATACCGAGGCCGCCGCCTGGATGACCGAAACCGTGGGTGTCACGGGTGTGCCAGGCTCCAGCTTCTACCGAGAACCTGAGCACCGCTTCATCCGCTTCCACTTTGCCAAGAAAGAAGACACCCTCCGAGCCGCAGGGGAGAAGCTGGTGGAGGGCCTGCGACGTGGAAGGTGATGGGATGAGATTAGGCTGCTACGGCTAGTTCAGCTCCACCTGCTCGGGGGTGCTGCCCATGAGTTTGAAAAGCGGGCCCATCTCATGAAGGACAGCGCTCCAGAGGGTGCCGCTCTTGTCGCTATTCAGAATCACTTGCTTCGCTGGCGAGATAATCCAGGAGCGGCGTTGGATTTCCCCCTCAATCTGGCCGCCGGACCAGCCGGAGTAGCCGACGAAACCACGCACGTCATGGCCCATACTCAATTCATGCAGAGCATCAGCCACAGAGAGGTGCGTCTGGCAGCGGAGGGTGCTCTTGCGGCGATTCCAGTGCAGGGAGGCAAAGGCCAGTTTATCGGTCGCCACTGGGCCGCCAATGAAGACCGGCACCTGGCCGAGAGCGCCGAGTTTTTGGTCAGGCAGAAGATCGGCCACGCGTTGTTCCAGAGGACGATTGAGCACATAACCAAAGGCGCCATCTTCCGCCGTATGCGCCGCCACAAAGATGACCGCGCGTTTGAAGTTAGGGTCCTGCATGGAGGGGACGGCCAGCAGCAGATTCCCGGTCAGGAGGGTATCGGAAGGCTCAGACATGATGCTTTTGACCGCAAAGGTAGGGCCAACGTTGCACTTTTGCATGGAAATTTCTGCGATTAAAACATGGCGATGGCGTGTGTTGCCAGCCGGGATTCTCTCTCTAGCCTTGGGCGCTTGACCGCTTTGACCTCCCCCACCTCTTCATCCGACCTCTGGACCCGGCGTTTCTTCGGGTTACTGGGCGCTGTCTTCGTTTTCAGGCTCCTGTTCATGCTGTTTTTTACCTCCCAGGCCGACTTGGCCGGAGATGAGGCCTACTACTGGGATTGGGGGCGGCGGCCCGATTGGGGGTATTTCAGCAAGCCCCCCATGATCGGCTGGCTGATGGGGGCCATCGGCTGGCTCACGGGGAATGCGGAGTGGGGCGTGCGCTTGGCTCCGCTGCTCTTCGGCACGGCGACGCTGGCGGTGCTGTTTACCCTCACGCGGAAGTTGTTCAATGCGGGCACAGGGTTCCTGGTGGCCCTGCTCATCCTGGCCACACCGGCCAATATCGGGATGAACCTGTTTTTCACCATCGATGCCCCGCTGCTGCTGTTTTGGTCGCTGTCTCTGCTGCTGTTCTGGCTGGCGGCGGAAAAGCCGAGCTGCCTGTGGCGTTGGCTGGGGCTGACGTTGGCCATCGGCCTGGGCACGCTGAGTAAGCAGATGATGCTGGCCTTCCCTGCCATGATGGTCATCTTCGCTGCGGTCTCGAAGGAGGACCGAGCGCTGCTGAAAAACCCGCGCCTGTGGGTGACCATCCTCCTCGGCACGGCCTTCATCACCCCAGTGCTGTGGTGGAATACCAAACATCAGTGGATCACCCTGGAGCATACGAAGCATCATTTCGAGACCCACAGCCTGAGTGTGGGCAAGTGGCTGGAACGCACTCTGGAGTATCCAGCGGTGCAGGCGCTGGTGTATTCCCCCATCACCTATGCCGCCCTGCTGGTGGTGGTGTTTCTGGCTTTCAAACACTGGCGCAGCCTGGATCGCCGGGCGCGTTATCTGCTGCTGTGCTCCGGTCCGGCGCTTGTGGCTTTCTTTGGACTGTCACTGCGTCAAAAGATCAATCCGAACTGGCCGGCCGTCTTTTACGTGCCCGCCTTCATCCTGCTGGCCGCCTGGGTCCAGGGTGGACTGCCTTTTGCCGCAAAGCCTTTCTGGAAAACGTGGTCCCTGCGTGTGGGCGGTGCCTTGGTGGTGATCGCGCATCTGTTTCTGCTGGTGGTCTTCCTCACCGATCTCAAAGGCCACAAGAAGCTCAATGAGATGCGTGGCTGGACGGAGACGGGCATCCAGGCAGGCAAATTCCTCGACCAAGTGCCTCGGCCTGAGCACACCTTTGTGATGACCACGGGCTATCGCTATGATGCCGCGCAGCTCGCCTTCACCATGCCGCAGCATCCTCAGTTGTATCGCTGGGAGCGCTCGGGCAAGGTCTTGTCTCAATACGAAGTCTGGCCCGGGCCGGAAGAGCGCTTGGGCGATGATGCGCTGATCTTTAAAAACGGCGGCGATAAGCCCGGCGAGATATTTGCCGGGGTGGCCAAGCACTTTGAAAGCATCGAGCGCCTGGGCCGCGTGGAGGTGAATCTGGGTAAGGACAACACCCGCGCCTACGACGTCTTTCTCGGGCGCAAGCTCCTCTCTTGGGACAAACCGGGCGTCAGCCAGCCCGCGAAACCGACTCCCTAAATATTGAATACCGATTACTGAAAACTGAATACTGAATACTGAACCCTGATCCCCCGCCCATGCCCTCCTGGGACCTGCCCCTTCTGGAAAAGATCAATCATGGCTGGAGCCATCCCGTGCTGGATTGGCTGATGCCTGCTGTCTCGGCGATCAATGCTTGGGTGCCTCTGCTGGTGGTGATCGTCCTGCTCATCCTCTGGCGTGGAGGACGGCAGGCTCGGCTCATGATCCTGTGCCTCGCCGTCGCGGTGGGGCTCAGCGATGGCGTGATCTCCAATGTCCTGAAGAAGAGCATCGGCCGCGTGCGCCCACGGGATGCCGTGGCGGGGCTGATCGTGCGGGATCTGGGGCCCGGCAAACCCGAATTCATGCGCCTTTTCCAGCCCCCTGTGCAGGAGCCCAGCAAGGTGCGTAAGGAGACCCGAGGCAAGTCTCTCCCCAGCAGTCACACCGTGAACATGTTTGCCCTGGCGACGGTCATCGCACTGTTCTATCGCGGGTGGGGAGCCTTTGCGTATGGGCTGGCCTTTCTTGTGGCGTTATCCCGTCTCTACGTCGCCGCCCACTGGCCCAGTGACGTGGCCATTTCCCTGGGACTTGGGGTCCTCATCGGCTGGGGCACGGTGAACGCGATCATGGGCTTCTTAGAAAGCCGGGCGCGAGGGTGAGGTGGGCCGGGCGAGGCAAATTCATCAAATTCGCCAAATTCGCAGGCAAAACGTAGGGTGGGTTTGTCCGGCTATGGACGCACTTTTCATCTTAACTTGCGTTGCCGGATAACCCGCCTTTTCGAAGGATGGGGTTAGGTCCATCATGACCGCAGACCTTGCCGCCTTTTCCCAGCAGGCGGGTTATTCTGCAACCCGATCCGAGATGTGAGCCACCTCGCCAGCAGAACAAACCCGCCCTACGGCCCCAAGCCAAATTCATCAAATTCGCCAAATTCGCAGAGCGTGTGTGTGGAAGGATGGATACCCCCGAGAGGGCCCCCAGAGATTGCTTGAAGCCATCCTGGAATGAAGCGACCTGGGAGATGTTCCCTCAAATTCTCTTTGGCCATGTCTGCTGCGCTTAAGCTTCCGCGAGTGACAGAGGAGGAGTATGAAGAGATCTTGGCCAAGTCCGATGTCAAACTTGAGCTCCTGGAGGGTCAAGTGCGTTCCATGGCTGGAGGCGGAGCCAGTCATAGCTTGGTGAAGTCGAATACGGTCCGGCATCTGGGGAATGCATTCGCAAAACGTCCCTGCCGTGTTTATGACCGTGACATGAAGGTCAAAGCTGAGGCCAATGGCATGAACAGCTTTCCAGATGCGTCTGTGGTGTGTGGTAAGCCTGAGTTTAAAGACGAGAAGCAACTGACACTGCTGAATCCCGGATTGATTGTGGAAGTGCTATCTCCTGCGACAGAGGCTTTTGATCGGGGATGAAGTTCCTTCACGATCGCGCAATCCCCAGCCTGCATACCTACGTGCTTATCTCCATGGGGAGCCTCGGGTGGACGTGTATGAACTGAATGCCGAGGCCCATTGGCAACTCGAAACCTTCCGTGGGCTAGGGAGTGTGCTGCGCTTCGTTCATTGCGCTGTCGAAATCCCCCTGGATCACTTCTATGAGAAGACGGAGTTTGCTCCTGCATGGCAGGAACAGGAGTCGGAGTCAGGCATCGTTTAGGGTGGGCTTCACATCCTCCCGGGCCTAACTCGATGCATCGAGACGCGGGGGTGTGTTTTAAAATTGGGGAAGAGCTCGTTCTGACTCAACCCAGAGGGCCCCGTGAGCGAAGCGCCGAATAACTGCGTTGCCCACCTTGGAGCTAGGTCACTCTAGCCCCCTCGGCGTTCGCCTTGCTCTTCAGCACTTTCTCACGGGCGAGCCTCTCCCGAATTTTAAAACACACCCCAGGCTCTTCCCTCGACACTCAGGGGCGGCTGCGCATTCCACTTGGGCGTGCGAATTTGGCGAATTTGATGAATTTGCCTCTTCATCGTGAGGGGCCGTCCCAAGTAGCCGTCGTCAGACGGTGGTCCGGGAGTGTCAGCGAGTGTCGCAGTATACACACGGTCTGCGAATTTGGCGAATTTGGCGAATTTGCCTCTTCATCGTGAGGGGCCGTCCCAAGTAGCCGTCGTCGTCAGACGGTGGTCCGGGAGTGTCAGCGAGTGTCGCAGCATACACACGGTCTGCGAATTTGGCGAATTTGGCGAATTTGGCGAATTTGCCTCTTCCTGACGACCGCTCTTCCCCTCCCGCATCTTCCCTTGACTGCAAGACGGGTCTGCGTGCGTATGTTTCCTCATCCGAACCATGTCCATGCGCCTGCGATTGCTCGTCCCTCTCTGTCTGTCCTTGCCCCTCGCGCCTGCGTTGGCGCAAACGGAGGCAGATTACCTCACGAATGCGCGTCAGCTCACCTTTGAAGGGCGTCGCTCCGGCGAGGGTTATTTCAGTGCGGATGGCACGAAGATGGTCTTTCAGTCCGAGCGTGAGGAAGGGAACCCCTTTTACCAGATCTACCTCATGGATCTGGAGACGGGTGACCAGGAGCGCATCTCCCCCGGCATGGGCAAGACCACCTGCGCCTGGATGCACCCGGATGGCAAGCGCATCCTCTTTGCCAGCACCCACACGGATCCAAAGTCCAAGGAACTCCAGGCCGCAGAATACAAGGACCGTGAGACCAGCCGCGTGCGCAAATACTCCTGGGACTACGATGAGCACTACGACATCTGGGAATACACGCTGGCCGATCGGTCCTTGAAGAACCTCACGCAGACGCAAGGCTATGATGCCGAGGGAGCCTATTCCCCAGATGGTAAATCCATCGTCTTTGCCAGCAATCGCGCGGCTTATCAGCGAAAGCTGTCCACAGAGGACGAGGAGCGCCTGAAGGTGGATAAACAATACTTCATGGACATCTACGTGGCGGATGCAGATGGTCAAAATGTGCGCCAGCTCACCGATGTGCCGGGCTACGATGGGGGTCCGTTTTTCAGCGCCGATGGCAAGCGCATCTGCTGGCGTCGTTTCACACCGAAGGGGGATGTGGCGGAGGTCTGGACGATGAATGTGGATGGTAGCGATGCCCACCCGGTGACCAAGCTCGGTGCCATGAGCTGGGCCCCGTATTTCCACCCCAGTGGGGACTACCTCATCTTCACCACCAACCTGAACGGCTTTGCCAATTTCGAACTCTACATCGTGGATGCCGCAGGCAAGCACGAGCCGGTGCGCGTGACTACCACCGATGGCTTCGATGGCCTGCCGGTCTTCAGTCCCGATGGTCAAAAACTCTCTTGGACTAGTGGCCGCACCAGCAATGGTCAGAGCCAGATCTTCATGGCGGATTGGAATGATGCAGCGGCAAGGAAAGCGTTGGGGTTGGTCAAAGGCGAGCCGTCATCAGTCAAGGAAGTCAAGAAGGTGGAGCAGCCCGACTTCAGCCTCACCAAGAGTGACATCACACCGACTGACCTGCGCCAGCATGTGACTTATCTCGCCAGTGATGAGCTGGATGGCCGTCTGACCGGCACGGAGGGAGAGAAACTAGCCACGCAGTATGTGGCGGATGTGTTTAAAGGCATCGGCCTCGTGCCCTATGGTGATGAGGCGTGGTTCGAGCCCTTTGAATTCACCGCCGGGGTGGCCCTGGGCGATGACAACCGCTTGTCGCTGCAAGGAGCAGAAGAGGTGCCTCTCACCACCGATAAAGACTGGCGTCCGTTGTCATTCTCTCAGTTAGGTGAAGTGGCTGCCAGCGACATCGTCTTTGCCGGATACGGGGTGGAGACACCGGATTCTGCTACGGGTGAGGATGGCAAGCCCATGGAAACCTACAGCAGCTACGCGCACCTGGAGGTGAAGGATAAGTGGGTCATGGTCTTTCGTTATCTGCCGGAGGGCATCAGTAAGGATCGGCGCAATGAACTGACTCGCTATGCCAGCCTGCGGCACAAAGCCCTGGTGGCTCGACAAAAAGGCGCACGCGGTTTGATCATTGTCAGCGGACCGAATAGCAAGGTGGTGCAGCAGCTCGTGCCGATGAGCTTTGACGCCTCCCTGGCCAGCTCCGGCATCGCCGCCATCAGCATCACCGATGCTCTGGCAAATCGATTGCTGAAACCTGCGGGTAAGACCGTGAAGGAACTCCAGGACAAACTGGATACCGGCGATCTCATGGGCGGCATCAACTGCGAAGGCCTGAAGCTCTCGGCGAAGATCGACATCCGCCAGGAAAAGAAAACAGGGCGTAACGTGCTGGGTGTGCTGCCTGCACGCGATCAACCCGATCCGCATGTGGCTCCGCTCATCGTGTGTGCTCACATCGATCACCTCGGCAGCAAGGGCGGCAGTAACTCCCGTGCCAAGGGTGATGAAGCCAACATGATCCACCACGGCGCGGATGATAATGCCAGCGGAGTGGCAGGCGTCATCGAGATCGCCCAATGGCTGGCGGATCTGAAAAAGCAGGGCAAGATCAAACTCACCCGTGATGTGATCTTCGCCACCTGGTCGGGTGAAGAACTCGGCTTGTTAGGCAGCAGCCACTATGTCGAGGCTTTGGCCAAGATGTTCCGGGGGGATCCGAATGGTAAGCTCACCGGCATGTTTGCCGCGTGTTTGAACATGGACATGATCGGGCGTTTCCAGAAGACCCTGGTTTTACAAGGTGTCGGTTCCAGCACCTGGTGGCCCAAGGAGATCGAGAAGCGCAATGCGCCCATCGGTCTGCCCATCACCACGCAGACGGATGCTTATCTCCCGACCGATAGCACCATCTTTTATCAGCGTGGCATCCCCACGCTGAATGCCTTCACCGGCAGTCATGAGGACTATCACAAGCCCAGCGATACCGCCGACAAGATCGATTATGACAACGCCGCCAAGATCACCCGCCTCATGGGCTTGATCGCACGTGGCGTGGCGACAGCGGATACCAATCCCGATTTCGTGGCCATGGAAGCTCCGAAGAATAAGGACAGCCGTGGTGGCCTGCGCGCCTATCTGGGCACCATCCCTGACTACGCTCAGGGCGATATCAAAGGCGTGAAACTCAGCGGCGTGTCCCCGGTCGGCCCCGCAGGCAAAGCCGGGGTCAAAGGGGGTGACATCATCATCAAACTCGGCGGCAAAGAGGTGCTCAACATCTATGACTACACCTCCCTCATGGGCGAGCTGAAGATCGGCCAGGAAACCACCATCACTGTCCTACGCGCAGGCCAAGAGGTGGAACTGAAGATCACTCCCGGCTCACGGGAGTGAGGAGCCTGGCCAGTGATGCGGCCACTCCTGGCCGCAAGGAAGTCCGAGAGATACACTTGGCTCATTCAGTGGCGAAGTCGTTAGAGGGTTCTTTTCGTGGTCTTGGGCTGATTGGAAGCTCGCTCGGCCTTCGAGCTGCGGGCAGGAGTGCCCGCATCACTT
>NZ_FUYE01000035.1 GCF_900167535.1 Prosthecobacter debontii | reverse complement strand
GCTGACGGCGATGGTTACAATGACTCCAATGACAGTCACGTATGGGATTGGGATCGTTGGAGTGACTGGGATGATGATGGTGCGAATGAGGAAAACGACTCCCATCCAAGCGATTCGAATCTTTGGGACGACTGGAATAACAACGGCTACAGTGACTGGGCTGAAGCTTGGGACACGGACGGAGACGGCATCAGCGACATTTGGGATTCGCACTTCGACAACCCAAATCTTTGGGAGGATTGGAATGGTAATGGCATCAATGACAGTGCCGAGGCCACCACCGACAGCGATGGGGATGGCTATTATGACCCCGAAGATTCTCACCCCGACGACTCGGGTCTTTGGAATGATTGGAACGAGAATGGGATCAATGATGATGAAGAGGTGTGGGATACAGACGCCGATGGAGATGGCTACTATGATGGTCAAGACAGCCATATTTATGACCCAAGCCTCTGGGCCGATTGGGACAATGATGGGCTGAATGAAGAGGATGAAGTTACCTGGGGAACTGATTCAGCGAACTCAGACACTGATGGTGATGGTTTGCTCGATGGAGAAGAGATTTCCTATGGAACCGACCCGCTCTACGTCGATACGGATTCAGATGGCCTAACTGATTATGAGGAGCTGGCGATTTATACTGGGTCGATTCAGGGTCACCAGTTGAGCCCAACCAACCCTCATTCCATCAGTCCCATTTATCAGGACTATGTGATGGTGGACTCGACAGACACGGACGGGGATGGGATACCGAATCGAGTGGAGAACTTCTACGCCCCGGTCATGAACCCGATGAATGCTACAGACGCTTCGGGAGACCTGGATGCGGATGGGGTCTCCAACCTTCAGGAGTATCTGAATGGGACTCTCTTCGATGGAAATCTGACGACTTATGATTTTGACCAGGATGGAATGACGGACATTCAGGAGAATTATTGGAGAAGCGTCTATCCAGGCAGTTTAAACAAATACTGGTTTGATGATGCGGTTCACGACTTTGATGGTGATGGTGTTTTAAATTTCGAAGAAGTCCTTCTTGGTTTAGACATCGGATATTCCGAATCACGCGGCATGCCTGATCTGGAATGGGCCAATAGCATCAATGGCACTTCTTGGAGCGCTCAACCCCTACAGGAAGGAGACAGAGACGGTGATGGCATGCCCGATCTTTGGGAGCACTACTACAGGTTGAATCTACGAAACGCAGCCGATGCGGCAGCTGATGAAGATGCTGATGGCCTCAACAATCTTGCTGAATATCGGTTCGGCTCCAGCCCACTTCTCACCAACACTCATGGGGCTGAATTAGATGCCGAGCATGCTTATGATCAGGCCATACCGCCTGATACGGTTCAGGGGCAAGGAACCATGTATAATCCTACGGGGGCTGTGGCTGACCTGAACACAGGGACAGGATTCCGGAATTTTAATCTGGTCGACGAGTTCAGCTCAGAAGCTCCAGAAACCAATTATGAATATACATATCTGTACAATGTTAAGACCTGGTATTCGGAGCATAATGATGAATCCACTTCAGGTGACTATCATATGTACATGGACGACAATGAGAATTTAGTAACCAGCGGCTATTTTTCATCTCCAGAAGACGAGGATCCTGGACCTGACGTCGTCATTGATTGTGGCTGTTTGGGATTTGGGGGCTGCTCTTGCGAAGCGGGGGGGACCTATTGGTTGGACGGTGTAGAATATGATTCAGTCTCAGTATGTTATTGCGGGGAACCCGTTGAACCACCTGAATGGTCCAAATCCAAAGTCACGATTGTTGTCCTATGCGATCCGCCGCTTCCTGATGGAGCAGCTCCGCTCTCTAAAACTTTTGTGGTGGAGCAAGAAGGGGTGGATGGATGGTATCAAGTCGGATCATCCTTTAATGTTATCATTGATTCATTCAACGCTGGTAGTGTCACGACAGATTATGCACCTAGAGGGAAGAAGCGACGAGTTCGGCTTGTTCAGGAAGAGGGAGTTCAGGATTCTTCGCATTCGCTATCGATATCAGACATGTCTGGACCACGTTATCGGAAGATTGGTTTAACAGGCCAGCCTATTCCCGATGGCAAACCCCAAGAGCAGGATGAAAGCGGACAGCAGCCTGAGGAAACCTATGTTGATGCTTACACTCGGCAGCTACGTCATTCGGTGACGGATATCTATGCCTCAGTTGAGAGTTCATTGTTGCCCTTGTCTGTGAGACGTGATGTGTCTCCTGAGGCTTATAGTAATACCTCGGGGCTAAGACCCGATGAGCGTCCAGATTTACCTTTCGGTAGTGGATGGCGATCAAATTTGTGTTCTTACATTCACATAAGTAACAGGAATAAAGCGTCAGTGATTGATGAGAATGGCACAGGTCAAAGTTATGTTCGATACTTCGGAACGTGGCAGCGAGACTACAAAGAAGATGCGGACGCCAAGACCCGCTTCGATTTACTTTCGGAGGTTCCGAACGGACAGTTTATTTTAAATAAGAAGTTTGGAACCACTTGCGTTTACCAAAAGCTAGATTTCAAACAAACGGTGTCTGATGACCGTATTCATGGAAGTGAGACGGGCACAATCAATGAATATGCTCGTTTGATCTCGGTTACAGATAGATGGGACAACACCTTGATTTATGAATATCCTCATGCCCATGCCCTCACGCCCAGTAAGATTTACGACACCAAAAGGCCTGATCTCAAGATCACAATTCGTCAGGTGGGCAACCTAGTGACTGAAGTTCGTGCACCTGATGGAGCGACGACATGTTATCATTATGCCAGTGTATCCCACGGGGATGTTTCACTAAACAGCCTTTTCGGAGCAACTCCCGTTTTGATCGGGGTTTCCCATGTGGCTTCTGGGGCAGCAGGGAGTGGAGGTTACGTGGTTCCTTCTGGTGGCGGGAGTATTTACAATCAACTGCCCTTAGGTAGCGCGCGCTATTACTATGACACAAGGACTGAGATCGATCAGAATC
Source organism: Prosthecobacter debontii (assembly GCF_900167535.1). NCBI lineage: Bacteria > Pseudomonadati > Verrucomicrobiota > Verrucomicrobiia > Verrucomicrobiales > Verrucomicrobiaceae > Prosthecobacter > Prosthecobacter debontii. The sequence continues at coordinate 8,363 of NZ_FUYE01000035.1, read as the reverse complement.
CAGGTTCTCAAACCAAATACAGCCATATCCAGCTCACAGAAATTGAGGATGAAACCTGGACAGCGACTTCACACGGCAATCGCTACTCATTTGACTACGTTCCTAATCATACATCGCAATTCAAATCAAATGGAGTTTGGCGGACTCAATACGGGCTCCCCATGTTCATCAGCCAAATCACCTTGCCTGATAATCAAGAGGTGATCTTTACGGGTGCCCGTCTGATTAAGGTCGAGCAAAACCAACTCTCCTCCCCCTATGTTCTAGTGCGGACAGAAGTCAGTGGCCCTGCGGGCGTCTATGAATATTCATTTGAGCAACCTGAGATCTATCGACCTGCGGGAGATCCGACACGGACAGCTGATCCCGGGCAGGTGATCTACTTGGGCTTTATGCAGATGCGTTTGACAACAAAGGTGAATCCAAACTTGCCGACAGACATTCCGCAAACCCCAAAAACTGAAACTTTTACGTTCAACCGGTATGCGGCGATGGCGCTTGATTCGGTGACGGACATGAGTGGAAAACAGACCTTGTTCTGGTATGATAGCAAATGTGAAACAGCGATTAAAAGATTAGTTAAGTTTGATCTGACTCAGGGGGGCCTTGAAAGCCTAAGCTATTACTATGATGATCCGGTAGCTGAATCTGGCCCCCTAGGATCAGGTAAAAGTTATACTTATGGCCCCTATCAGATCTTAAAATCCATTCGAGATGAAATGGGCGTCCTTACTGAATATACGATTGATGGACTCGGGAGACGCACCTCGGAGACCATCAGCGGTCCATTTCAGGGAATACGCACGACTTCATACTTCTATGAAGATACAACCTTTCCTGGATTTGTTACCAAGACGGTGACGGATGGGTCATCTTTGGATGGCGCTCCAGAAACCACGGTCATCCATGTCCCTGACGCCAACGGTCGAGTTCGACAAACGAAAACAATCGGAATCAATTCAGCGATTTTGTCATCGGTTGAAACAGCTTACGATGGCCAAGGGAGGAAACGTTCGGTTAAAGACGGTCGCGGTCTGATTACCAACTTCGCATATGATGCCCGAGGTCGCTTGACTGATGTCACCCATCCTGATGGGTCAACCAAAAGCCTATCCTATGATGATCATGGCAATCTGGTTAAGGAGGTGAATGAAAACGGTGTCGCGACATTCCATGATTACGATGAATTTAATCGTCGCATTTCGACGACGGTTGATATGAATGGCAATAATGAGGCGGATACCAGATACACATTGGTGACGTTACCCGAAGATCCCGAAGATGAGCCTGTTTATAATGGAGATCTGGTGTCTTCGATGACCTATACGCCTCGGGGGCAAGTCCAAACCTCAACGGATCCTCGTGGTAAGATCACGACCAATACTTATGACAATCTCGGTCGTTTGTTGAGTGTCGATGATGGCGGCCTAGAGACGATTTACGGTTACGATGATGAGAGGTTTGGTGGAAGTATTTTTGATTCGAGTAGGTTCAAGCCGAGTAGCGTAACCGATCCACGTGGCACGACGGCCACTCTTGAGTTGGATGACCTTTACCGAACCGTCGCTAAGTCCGTCGCTGGAATCAGCGGTGAAACTTCAACGACCTACGATTTTGCAAGCAACCCGCTGACTGTGACGGACCCGCTTGGGCAAGTCACAAGATTCGATTACGACTTACATGGGCAGGTTGTCAAAACAACCTATGCAGATGGTTCAGAGTCACGAGTGGCTTACACCCATTCAGGGAAGCCATGGAAAACAGTCAATGAATTGGGGGCGGAAACGGTGATTCAATACGATGAAGCGGGAAGGCCGATTCGTGAGATCCAGCCCGCAATTGCTGGTGTTTCGGGTGTCACGGAGACTTCGTATGACCTCGCTGGAAATGCCGTTAAAGTCAAAGATGCGCTCGGGCGCTCGGTGATCTCACAGTATGATGCGCGGAACCGACCCTATAGGGTCACCTATCCCCCCGTGTGGAATGCCATCACGGGCGGCTTGGCCAATCCTATCGTTGAAACCGAATATGACGATTGTGGACAGGTTACCCTGAAACGGGATGCTTTAGGCCACGAGCAGCGCATGTATTATGATGCCGCGGGTCGTGTCTGGAAAACGGTCGATGCCTTAGGGCATGCGGTTCTCACCGCGTACGATGCAGGCGGTAACGTCCTTGCTGTGAGCCAGAAGGTGACAAATTCTTCCGGGCAACTGGTCGATCAAGTTGTGACAAACAGCTACGATTTACACAACAGGCTTGTAGAGACCGTTGATGGAGAAGGCATCACCAATGAATTTGAATATGACAGTGTGGGCAACCGCACACTGGTGAGAGATGGATTGGGGCAAGAGACCTCGTTCACTTATGATGCGCTGAATCGTTTACTCACCCAGACCTTCAAGAAGGATCTGGCTCAAACGGGCGATGACGATACATGGACTTACATCTATAATGCGGTCCATAAAACCAGCCAAACGGATGCTAACGGCGAAATCACCGATTATACCTATGACGACAGGTCTCGGTTGCTGACGGTAAGTGTTGGAGGTGATCTTCTACGCAGCTTCAACTACGACAATGCTGGCCGATTGCTTTCCGTCACTGAGGCGGGGCATCCTGAGGCTGATGTGTCTTACACTTATGATGCTCTTAACAGAGTCAAAGAAGAGACCTCCCGGGGGGTGACGCACACCTATGGCTATGATTTGTGTGGAAACCGCATTCTTGCAGAATTAGGACATGGCCGCACGATCCAAACCGTGCCTGATGCGCTCAATCGTCCTGAGTTGATTCTTGAATTCGCCAGTCAAGCGGGGTTAGCGTCGGGTCCTGTGGATGCACGTCTCACACGTTATGCTTATGATTTAGCAGGACGAGCGACGGTATTGATTTCCGCCAATGGCCAAGTCTCCGAAAATGTGCATGATCCGTTAGGCCGTCTGACCAACCGCACCTTATTCCAGGGGATTGGCAATCGGACAGACAGTGGTGTTTTGGCCGAATTCGGTTGGACGTATAACGAGGTCGGAAATGTCACTGAGCAACACGAAACCTGGCCGGGAACCTCGCTACGCTCGACTGGGACTCGGGCCACGGCGATGGCCTATGACTTGGCGAATCGCTTGACCTCCGAATCCGTCTCCGAGAGCGGCTCAAGCTTCACGACTCAGACCAGCTACAGCTACGATGCGGCGAACAATCGCCTCACAAAGACTGTCACAGGTGGCACGGACCCAGGTCATTGGACCTATGAATACAATGACGGAAATCAGCTGACCTCTTGGATGAAGCGGGCGCAAGTGGGGGGCAAGCCTCGAAAGGCTGTGGTTATCGATTACGATGCGAACGGCAACCGAATTCAAGGAGAATCCACGACTTACACGGTGAGTCAAAATCAAGCATCACTGACTCAGCAAGGTGTTACTTACCAAGCGACTACCTCAGGAGAAAATGGAGAGGATCTCAGCGTCAGCTTGCATGCGGATGAGCCGGGGCAGGAACTCGGTGTGCAGATGAGCGGTGGACATGCCAGCGTGACTTTGGCCACCGACATGGGGCTGCCGGACTCTCTGAGTCATCAGGGCATCACCTACGCGACCCCTGAGGCTCATATCCCGGGGCATGAAGTGGGGGTGACCTTGATCGCAGATGCTCCGGATCAAACACCTGGAGTCACCGTGCTGGGTAATGAAGTCGCCGTCACCCTGGAGACTGACAGCGGAGACGCTGCCTCCGCCGTGGATCAATCCATCACTTATAGTGCTAGATCGGTGGGTCCCATCGGCAATGACATTCGGGTACATATCGAAAAAGCTGCGCTCAATGACCAAGACAGTCTGACGACTTCGGGGAGCGACCTCACACTCAAGTTGAGGACAGACGCAGGCACGCCAGACACACTCTCCAACCAGGGCATCACCTACACCACCAAGGCTGCTCATGAGGAGGGACGTGAGGTTGCTGTCCGACTGATAAGCGAGCCTGCTCAGGATGCCGAGGAGGTCGAGGTCGATGGGGATAATGTTCTGGTTTATCTAGCAACTACCGATGGAGCACCTGCTGAGGCGGAGTCTCAAGGCATTCATTTCCAAGCGAAACTCCCTGGACGCCAAGGTGACGAAGTCAAAATTCACTATGACGTTTGGTATCCCTACACAGATCCTCCAGCACCTGCCGAAGCGTATGTTTATGACCGCGACATCTTTGTAAACTTGGAGGTGGAGGAAAGCGGTAGCCCAGCAGTGCTGACTCTAAATGGGCTTCGCTACGAGGCCAGAGCTATGGGGGCAGAAGGCAATGGCCTGACGGTTCGCCATGTAATGGGGGAGGAAGAAAATCAACCTACAACCGCAGAACTGGTTAATGGAGAAGTCGTGGTCCATTTAGGCACGACCTCCATTCGTCCAGCTGAAGGCTGGTTAGGCCCGTTGCGCATTACGGCGGTGGATAACACTGAAGCGGGAAATGGGATCAAGCTCGCGGTGCAAGGTGCTGAAAGCCCAGGTCAGGGACTCGAAGTATGGGAAGATTCCCAAGGTTTACGTGTGCGTTTGGGAAGCAATGAGTTCGGAGAAGTGATCTCCTCCTGGCAAGATGTGGCGGCAGCGATCCAAGGCTACTGGTATCATCGGGTCAATGTCGAGGTCGGAGAATCGGCCTTCGAATGGGCGACCGGTGCATCCACAACCTTGAGCGGTGGCGGGGTCGATTTTGCTGTCAATGCTACAGGATGGGACATCGCAGGGGCTTTGGTTTCCAATCCTGAGACGAATGAACTTCTTTGGGTTGTAGAGGCTGATGGAAGTGAACCATGGATAGAATCAGGCGTTACTGCTGGTGGAGTCACTCCCACTGTCTTGACACAAGCCGATGAAATCGTGACCCTCTTAAATGCCAACGCCAGTGTCATGGAATTGTTGGAGGTGAGTGGCGGTGGATCAGCGGTGATCGAACGAGGCACCGTACAGCTAGCGACCGGTGGTGACGGATTCAGCATTGAAAGTCATGCCGACGATATCGTTGCATTGCTGACCGACGAAGATAGCCCGACGAAAGACCTCATCACAGTAACCGGGGGAGGCCAAACCATCTTAGAACCTCTGACACGCACCGCTTTAACCGGTGGCGTTGAAAGAGCTATAGAAACAACAGCAAGTGAAGTGATAGCGATGCTGGCCGATCATCCGCTGATCACCGTATCCGGTGGAGGCTCCAATAAGCTCCAAACACGAGAACTCCAGCTCAGCGGTGGGGGTGAAAACTTCCTGGTGAAAACCAAAGCTGACGAAGTGGTGGACTGGTTAACAGAAACCAACAGCCCTGCTCGCAATCTTATGACCGTCACCGGCGGCGGGACTCATGCATTGGAGGCATTGCCACGCACAGCCTTGAGCGGAGGCCGCGTGCATCAGAGCACGACTCAGGCGAGCGAGTTGGTAACCCTGCTGCAAAACACCAGCAGCGTATCCAGTGTCATGAATGTGAGCGGTGGCGGTGAGCATGCGCTCACGCCGATGGCCCAAACCCACCTGAGGGGTGTGACCAGCTCCACCAGCCTCAGCACCACCTACACCTGGACCACTGAGAATCGTCTCGCCGGGGTGACGCGTAGCGATGCCAAGAGCTACGGCTACACCTATGACTACCGCATCCGTCGGGTGGGCACCGTCAGTGAAGAGAGTGGCCAGGCAGCTAAGCACACCGCCATCCTGTTCAGCGGCGGCCTGAGTGTGGCGGAGTATGAGGGCAGCACCCTCCAGACGCAGATCACGACCCCTACGGTCAACACGGTCAGTTACGTGCGTGGTCCGGACATGGGCGGCGGCGTCGGTGGTCTTCTTTACAGCACGCGGACCGAGACTGGTGGTGAGAGGAAGGTGCGGTATAACCTCAGCAATGGCCGGGGCGACATCGTGGCGCAGAGTGATGAAAGCGCCACCTTGACCTGGACGGCCAGCTACGAGGCCTACGGCAAGCGTCCGACCGAGACCGGAGAGAACCTGGACAAACAGCGTGCGAACAGCAAGGACGAAGACCCGACGGGCCTGCTGAATGAAGGCTTCCGATATCGGGATATCGAGACGGGTGTGTGGCTGAGCCGAGACCCTGCAGGTTTTGTGGATGGCCCCAATCTGTATGCGTATGTGATGCAGAATCCTTGGACGGCTTGGGATCCTCTCGGCCTTGAAGTGCCCAAAAACCGCAAGGAAGCACGTCAAAAAATCAAAGATATTAATGACACTACAACCGAGCTTAAAAAGGTGTCGAAAGTTGCAGTGGACAAATTTGGAAGTAAGGAAGGAGATCAGGCTTTGACGGCCAGTGCCCGACTGAATCAAGCGCTTGGGTACATGCTTGCTGAGCTGTCGGTGTATCAGGATTATGCTGATAAAGACGGCAATCTAATCAATCCAGCTTCTCGAGTGCAAGCCCCGATATTGGGTTTTGATGCCGACACCACCGCGGCGCGGAGGTTTGCAGGAATGGGAGATGCTGTGTCAGTGGGGTTACGTGATATGAACTTCGATTACGCTGAGACAGCAATGGCTGTTGGAGGAGCGCGGAGTCTTGTATCGCTAATTGAAGCTGGTGGCGCTAAATTATTGAGTAAACTGACCGCAAACGGCGTGTTGGGCCCAAGAAAAAAGCAATTATTCAGCAACCTTTATCCAGAGGATGTGCCAGTATCATTAACGAGGAAGGAGCTCTATTTTGATGGGAACAAATGGCGGTTCAACAGTGTGACTGGCAAGCCACTCACGCCGAACGGAAGCTATACCTACGTAGTACAGGATGGTAAAATCTACATCAGCCGACGCACGCTGGCTCAAGGAGGCCATGTTGATGTTTCTCGAGGATCTCCCTTTGAATATGGTGGTCAGATCAAATTCGGGAATGGGAATAGTGCAGGGCCTATCGACAACTGGAACAACGCTTCTGGCCATTTCAAACCTCCGGCAAGTGCCTCATGGCAAGCGGTAGATGCCGGGTTGCCTAGGGCGTTATTCCAAGCGCAATAACATTATATGAATGCAGAAATCGAAACACTTATGAGCGCTGTGCTCAGTTTGTCCAGGGACGCCAAGCGGGACAAGCAGTTAGCTAAGTTGATCCGTGAACTGACTCCAGCAGAGCAGTTGCCTCTGATTGATAGACTGCTTGAGGAGAAATGCCAAAGTTCATTGTTTTTACTGAGATCGGCGGCAGACCATAAGATTTGTGAGATAATGCTCTTCAAACACTTGCCAAGGGCTGACGCTTCCTCGATCCAAGATCTTCTGCGCCTTGGTGTTGAAATTCTTGGAGAAAGAAAACTGGGTGAGCTCGTTATTAAGACTTCGATTGAAAGTCCACGTGTATGGGAATACGCAGCTTATTGGCTCCCTTCTTTACTTTCAAAGGAGATGTGGGAGAAGTTACAAGCCCGGTATCGTAATAGTGACAATCCATAGCAGGCACGTCACCAATGCCACCTTCAGAGTATCTCTCCGGAACAATGACAACCCATAGCAGGCAAGTTATCCATGCAAGCTTCCAAAAAAATACAACTCTGCAGCAAGCTTCTCGGTGCAGAGGCCCAAAGAAGCTTGTCACCTTACCGTCCGAACGCGTCAGTGCACGGTCCCACTGGAGTGCCCCCGAAGTTTGAGCCAGTTTTTATGAGAGTCTGAGTCTGGCGAGCGAGTTGGTAACCCTGCTGCAAAACACCAGCAGCGTATCCAGTGTCATGAATGTGAGTGGTGGCGGTGAGCACGCGCTCACGCCAATGGCCCAAACCCACCTGAGGGGTGTGACCAGCTCCACCAGCCTCAGCACCACCTACACCTGGACCACTGAGAACCGTCTGGCGGGTGTGACGCGTAGCGATGCCAAGAGCTACGGCTACACCTATGACTACCGCATCCGTCGGGTGGGCACCGTCAGTGAAGAGAGTGGTCAGGCGGCTAAGCACACCGCCATCCTGTTCAGCGGCGGCCTGAGTGTGGCGGAGTATGAGGGCAGCAGCCTCCAGACGCAGATCACCACACCCGCCGTCAATACGGTCAACTACGTGCGCGGTCCGGACATGGGCGGCGGCGTCGCAGGTCTCCTTTACAGCACGCGGACCGAGACCGGTGGTGAGAAGACGGTTCGCCTGTTTCAGAGGAAACCTGAACAGAGGCACTCTGATCGTCAAGATAGGGGTAGGCCGAATCCAGCGGATAGCTCAACAGCGACTGATTGGAAAATTTGGCCATCCTTTTCAGAGCGGACAAGGTGGGAACTTCGTCGCCAAATAACTCGTCCAGATAGCCCCCGCCATTCTGATAGAGAGAGGCAGAATGAGGCTCGAAGGTTTCCTCGGTGAAATTCCAGTGTTC
>NZ_FUYE01000034.1 GCF_900167535.1 Prosthecobacter debontii | reverse complement strand
TTGGTGCTGGCATCTTTTGAATGCCAGCTAAATTGAACCTTGTTTTCTTTCAAACAAGCCACGCGTTATCCACACGCAGCGCACAATTTAGCTTTCGTTTTTGTCTCTCCAAATTCCTCAAACTCACTCGCCCTAGAGGCTCATTCGCTCTCGTAATCTGAAGATGTTGTTTTCTGAAAGATCCATTTCTAATCCGCTGAAAGTGAACCGCTTACAGCGTCTCGCTTCCCTCGTCTCAGCCGCTCCTGTTTCGGTGGCGGATTGGCAGTATGGACAGTTCCCCGCTCCCCGCAACCTCTTTCTGCTCCTTTTTTAAAGTTTTTTGACCAAAAAGGGGTCGAAACCCGATTTTCGACACCTCCTTTTGGTTATTCTCTTGGTATAACGAAATTTAGGTTAGGTATAACAGGAAATAAGTCTTGTTTTGACCGTTTTCGGGCGCCGACTTTCGTCGCTAAACGTTTCCAGAGTCGTTCTAAGATGACTCCCCCTGATAAAGAAACGCTCTTTGGATCGCGTCTGTTCAAACGATGGAGGCTTACGAGTGGCGTATTGACTTCCTTGAGCTTCTCCGCGATTTCACCGCCCCATTCCAACATCTCGAACATTCACCTTCTCTATATATAGAATAGACTGATCTCTATGAGCCAACCTCACGCTTTTGATCTGGCCGGCCGCACGGCTTTTGTTTCTGGAACCTCCCGAGGTCTCGGGGAACGCTTTGCACTCACCCTGGCCAAAGCCGGAGCAGACCTCATCATCTCCAGTCGCACGCTGGATTCTCTCAAGGACATGGAGAAGCAGATCACGGATCTAGGCCGCAAATGCTTGTGTGTGGAGCTGGACGTGCGTTCACAAGAGAGCATCCACGCCGCAGTGGCCATGGCCAAAGCACAAGTGGAGAAGATCGACATCTTGGTGAACAACGCTGGCTGCAATGTGCGTAAGCCAGCCACGGAGATCACTTGGGATGACTGGAACCTCGTGGTGGATACCAATCTGCGCGGAACGTTCTTCCTGGCACAGCAGGTGGCGAAAGAATTCATGATCCCTGCCGGCTACGGACGGATGATCAACATCGGCTCTGTGACTTGCGTCGCGGGTTACGCCGGCTTGGCCCCTTATGGAGCGAGCCGCGGTGGGGTGCGCCAGATGACCATGAGCCTTGCCCATGATTGGGGGCAACATGGCATCACGGTCAATGTGCTGGCTCCAGGCTGGTTTAAGACATCGCAAAATCGCGTGATGTATGAAGATGCCGGTTGGGTGGAGTATCTGACAGAGCGTATTCCTCTGGGCCGCCCGGGTGCGATGGACGATCTGGAAGGGCCCCTACTCTTCCTCGCAGCCGAGGAAAGCCGCTATGTGACAGGCCAACTCCTGCTGGTGGATGGCGGTATTTCGGTGGGGGCTACCCGTGCGCTACCCGCGAAAAAATAAACTCTCCGTTCCCCTGCCCTATTTCTATCCATGGATGCCAGCACTGAACAATTGATCCGCGCCGCCATCGCCGAAGATGTGGGCGATGGAGATGTCACAGCCACTTACTTCATCCCGGCAGAATCCACGGCCCAGGCGCAGATCGCTGCGCGTGAGCCGGGAGTGGTGTCAGGGATGGAGGTGGCCGTGCGGGTGTTTCAGGAAATCGACCCTCGCATTCAAACCCATATCCTCCGTCAGGATGGAGATGCGTTCGAGCCAGGGGAAGTGCTTTTGGAGATCAGCGGTCCCACTCGAGGCATCTTGACCGGTGAACGCACGGCGCTCAACTTCCTTCAGCGGCTTTCCGGTGTGGCTACCCAGGCAAGGCGTTACGTACAGGCCGTGCAGCCTCATCCCGTGCAGATCTGGGATACCCGGAAAACCACCCCGGGCTGGCGCCTCCTGGAAAAAGCTGCCGTCAAAGCAGGCGGAGGCACCAATCACCGCATGGGTCTCTATGATCATGTGATGGTGAAGGATAATCATCTGGCTGCCCATGGTTCCCTGAAAGAGTTGCAACGCGCGATCGACCGAGTGAAAGCCGAGCGCCCAGGCACACGCATTCAATTGGAAGCCGACAATCTGGATCAAGTGGCTGACTTTCTGACTCTGCGTGGTGTGGACATGTTACTGCTCGATAACATGGGTGCGGAAAAGCTGCGCCAAGCTGTGGCCCTAAACGCGGGACGACTTTGGCTGGAAGCCAGTGGTGGCATCACCTTGGCGACCATTGGCGAGATTGCGGCTACGGGTATCAATGCCATCTCTGTGGGTGCTCTCACCCACTCCGCCCGGGCCCTGGATCTGGGGTTGGATTTTACCTGAGGCGTTTCTTGCTCTTACCTATATTTCATGATCACCTCTGAACCACTTTTGCGTCCTCGTATCGAGGTCTCAGTTGGTACCCAGCATCTGGCTCTGTGGAATGGCTTTCACCAAGTGAAGAGTTGGCCTTGTAGCACCTCGAAGTTTGGCCTCGGCTATACCGAAGGGAGCAACAAGACACCCTTGGGTGGATTCGTGATCCGAGAAAAACATGGTCATGGAGCCCCTGCAGGAACCATTTTCAAGTCCCGCGAGCCCGTTGGCCTGTGGACTCCCGAGATTGAGACGGCGGACGACCTGATCCTCAGCCGAATCCTTTGGCTGGAAGGCGTGGAAAAACGCAATGCTAACACCTACAAACGCTACATTTATATCCACGGCACCAATGACGTGCGCCATATCGGCCGACCAGCCAGCCACGGCTGTGTGCGCCTAGCGAATGAATCTGTCATTGAACTCTTTGACCTCGTGACTGTTGGCACGTCCGTATGGATCACAGAGTAAGCCGTCTATCGATCTAGTTTCTTTCTGAAATCAAGCCGGTATAGACCTTGGCAAACGGTCCGTTCCGACGCATGTTAAGGGTATGGACGAAGAGACTCCTGCGCCGCCGATCCCTCACGACCTCCATTCTGAATATGAGGAGCGTCCCTTTCGGCATTGCACTCGCTGCGGGGAGACTTTGGCTGATGACCAAGGCGGCTTTCAAATCTCCAAGGCCTACAAACAGGGCGAATGTGTGATGGAATATGCCCTGTGCGATCACTGCAGGGTGAATATGATGGAGGAATTTTCTCAAGAATCCAAAAAGAGGCTGGCAGAATATCAAGATGCCAATGTGGACCTCCATCGAGGACTGCATCACTGCTCTGTTTGCGGCATCAGTCGTGGAGATGATGGAGTGGATGACTTTGTCATCACGGGCATCTGTGAAGGAGTCAATCTCCTGCATAGTATCATGGTCTGCGGTAAATGTGGCGACGGCATCCAAGAGCTAATCTCAGTCAAAACTCGCGATACATGGAGACGCTTTGTGGACGATAACTTCCCCGGACCACCCGGCGATGGCGAATATCCCGAGCTGGAGGAAACACCTCTTCAAGTCCCCGTCATCGACTTGAAAGTGAGCAACTAGAGTCCGAGACAAAAAGTCCTCGGTCTAAGGTACACTTGTCTCCCATCGAGGCTGGCACGCCCCTTGCATCTCTCTTCCTCGCATGCCCCAGCTCCGTCTAATTCTTGGTCTTTGTCTAATCTCCCTTCTAGTTTCGTGCCAAAGTTCCCGCTATCCACAAGGTCGTAGTGTTTATGGAGACCGACCTGGGCCTCAAGCTTTTACCACCGTCATCGTGGACGCTGGTCACGGAGGGCGTGACTCGGGCGCTCGCGCTCGCGGCTTGGTGGAGAAACAGCTCGCTCTAGATGTAGCCAAGCGTGTTCGCTCTGAATTGTGGCCAAGCTTTAAAGTGGTAATGATGCGCGACTCTGACTATTTTGTAGAACTGGATAACCGCGTCAACATCGCGAATCGGTACGGCAACTCTATCCTCGTCAGCATCCACTTCAATTACGGAGCACGTCGTAGGGCTGGTCCAGAAACCTACTACTGGCGGAGCGACAGCTATGCCTTGGCAAGACGCGTGCAGCAAAATCTCTCCGCTGTGGCACCTTATGAATCAGGAAACGCTGGCCTTGTTCGTCGTCGCCTGCGCCTAACTCGCAATCCTGCCCTGCCGTGTATCTTGGTGGAATGTGGTTATCTCACCAACGCCAATGAGGCTAAACTGGTCGCGACCAGCAGCTATCGAGAGCGTTTGGCCGAGGCCATCGCCAAGGCCATCCGTGATCAATCCCAATATGGAGATGCCGGCATGGGGCCCATTCCTCGTCCCATTTACGCTCCTCCGAGCAAGGCCACTGATGCGCGAGATTGAGGCAAACTATTTGAAACGAGAATCCCCCCAGCGGAAGGGCGGGCGCTTGCCTTGGAGGAGGTCATAGATGCCGTGGTTTGTCTTCATCATTTCCTCCAGCATTTCCTTCCAGGGACGATCTGCCACGCTGAGGAGGCCGGTGTTGAAGCTCTCGCCGTTGTATTTGCTAAACCAGCGGCCCGTGGTGGCCTGATCTACGAGGGTGAACCACTCGATCCCGATGACGAAACCGAGAGCTGCGCTCTGCTCCACATAATTGCGATAGGCCAGCCCGCGCTCCCGCTGCGAACTCACATCTCGCCCACCCACTAGGCCACTGTCGCTGGGGGAAGACCAGAAGAATTCACTGAGAATCATCGGTTTGCCTGTGAGTTGATGGATCTTGCTCAGTGCGGCGGTATCCACTCCATAGGTGTAGTAGTTGTAGGAGACGACATCCACATGCTGCCCCATGATCATGCACAGCGTGTCGTCCTTAATGGTGATCGGTTGGAGTCGATGACCTAACAAAAGATGGTTCTTGTCATATTTGCGGAACAAGGTTTCCACTTGGGAGAAATAAAGTTCCAAAAACTCGCCGATAAAATTTTGCACATCTGCCTGAGCTGCCGGTGTGCTGACATTGAGGCCGGTGGGAATCAGGGATTCGAAGTCCGGTGCATTGGTTTTCCAAGCCAGGTTGTAGGCGGCGATGGTGGTGTGCTTTAGCTTGAGCGAATCCACCAGGGCTTTCTTGCATGCATGTTGACCTGTTAAGGAAGGGATGACACGAGCCAGTTCATCCAAGCGCGGTTCATTGACGGCAAAGTAACCGATGAGCAACGGATCGTTGGCCCGGGCAGGAAGCTCGGCTGCCATGTTTTGCTCCATCTTTGCCACCGTAGTGGCATCATATGGGTCCCAGACTTCATGGGCACCGGGGATACGCGGCACGCCTTCCCATTCATTGATGGGCAGGTGCGCCACATAAGGGAAAGTCATCTTTTCACAGGCCGTTGGCGGCTTGGGCGTGAAGGCACCGACCGAGTTAAAACCCCAGCCACGCACCCGTGGGATCATGCGCTCCGTGTGAGCATCCTGGTTATACGGCACGCCGAATTTTTTGATCGTATTGGCCAAATAAAAGGAAAAATGCGCGTTGCCATCGCCAGGACGGAAGGCACTGGCAAACTCGTTCTGCGAGGAAGGCAACCACTCGTAGATGTCCTCACGCCCAGGCACGTAGGTGTAGTCATCGTTCGGCGCGAAGCCGCAGATGCCGAGGTGGAAAAAGGCATTGCCATCAGGGTCCACGAGCCATGTTTTTTCTCCCTTCACCTCCATGTGGAAGAAGCCGGTTTTCTGAAGCCCCAGGCTGGCACCGCTTTCAGGCAGCCCGCCGAAGCGATCCAGTGAAGGCGGTGTGAGACTGGCATAGTAGCGTTCATCCGCTGCTACATCCGCCTTCAGATCGGCCTCGCTCAGCAACTTGTTCGGAAAGGTATCTTTGATGGATTGGCCGAAGGCATCGATCAGCTTTGTTTTGGCGGTGAGGTTTGTGGTGATCTTAAACTTCACTTCATTGCGATCCGCGGCATAGGGCACGATGCAGAGCCAGTGAAACACCGCCCAGTTCCACTCTCGATTGTCGGTCAGTTGTTGAAAGCCATAGTCAGGAGTTTGGATGGCTAGGCTATTTCCCTGTGCATTCTGAATGGAGAAGGTCGTGCCGTTTTGACTGATCAGTTGAGGCACCTGGGGCTTATTCGGCGGAAATGCTCCAGCGGTTTCCCCAAGCTTCCATGAGCCTCCTTTCGCAAAGGCGATGTCGATGAGCGTGGTGACACGCCAGGACTTCACCTCGGAGGTGACGTTAGAGAATCGAAGAGAGATTTCATCCTGAGCGATGTGCACTTCACACTGAGCGCCATTGGCATAGTTGACGGTGGCGCCTTGGGCCGAAGGAGTGACCTGAGTTTGCTTGTGAATCACGGCACTACCTGAGTCCAAAAACTCCGGGTAGGTCAGGGTAAAACTGCCCAAGCTGCCCGCTTGCAGCTCGATACCCGCAGAAGTGGCTTTCAGGTCAGCGCCGGAAGCGACAGAAAGGGTGAAGAGAACGGCAATGAGGCAGTGGCGGAGGGTCATGAGAAGTCTCGGGGGACTCCGCCGATGATGCGCAGGCCGGTCAAGAGCGCAATCGTAACAACGCCAGCACGCTGACACTGTCCCGGATGCGGCCATCGAGTGCCATCTCAATGGCTTCACTCAGGGGAAGCCGCCAGACTTCCAGCTTTTCGGTCTCATCAGGGTTCGGCACTCCTTGGCTGATGCCCCGGGCCACGAAGATATCGCAGACTTCATTGGTGGTGGAGTTGGAGAGTTGGATCCCCATCAGAAGCGGTTCGATCTGGGCGGCATGTAGCCCCGTTTCTTCCAGAAGCTCACGCCGGGCACACTCCGCTGTTTCTTCTCCAGGAGGGCAACCACCTTCTGGGATTTCCCATTCGTAGCGGTCATGACAATAGCGCCATTGGCCCACCAGCCAGGTGTAGCCTTGGTCATCGACGGGAACGACGCCGACGGCACGATTTTGGTATTCGACCACGCCATAGATGCCATGGCCGCCACGGGGATTGATGACCTGATCTTCCCGAACCCGGATCCACGGATTCGAATAACCTTCCCGGGTGCTGAGCGTCGTCCAGGGATTGTCAGGGGAAACAGGAGATGGATGGGCCATAGACCACCGATAAACGAATGGCGGCGTGGTTACAACCTACGCCGCCATTCGGTTTTGATTCTTTGGTATCGTTTTAAGAGATCGCTTACTGCATGCGGTAGAACCCATCGGGGTTATACATCCAGTAAGCATCCAGCGGATTCAGGCGAGGCAGCATGGCGGCGGGGCGTCCATGTTCGTCCTTGGCTTCAACCACACCGTTATCGATCGCGTCCACTCCGGCGGTGCGGATGAGGGTGGTGGTGGCAGGCTGCTGCGTGTCTGGGTGACGGAGCAGGGCGGTCTCCTCAATCTCATCGACGATGGTGTCCACCCAGCCCAGCTTCTGTGCGTCATCGGCAAACTCGTTCCAATCGCCCGTGGACGATTTCTTATACATGCGGGTGATGAACTCCTCACGAGTGATCCCCATCTTTTCCGCCACAGGATCGGCGAGGCGTTTCCACCACTCTTCGAGTTCCTTCACACTCTCGCGCTGTTGGGTAAGGTTCCCCATGACACCGGCGCTGAGCTGGTGGTGGAGGATGATGGCATTTGGATAGGCAAAGGAGCGCTTCGAAACGGTGGTGATGCAGGCAGCCATGCTGGCGGCGAAGGATTTGACCACGGTGTAAACGGGGGCTTTGGAGCCGTGCATGGCCTTGATGATTTTGTAACCCGCCATCACACTACCGCCGGGGCAGTCATCGATAACGATGAAGATAGGGGCTTCGGCATCCCGGTTGTTAAAGTAAGCGATGCGGTCCGCCAAGCTGTCTGCCGTCTTGCTGGTGATCACGCCATTGAGCGGGATGGTGCGGTCAGACAGGATAAGCTTCCGGCCTTGCAGCGGGTCTTTGAGGTAAGTGGGGGTCTTGGCACCGGCATAGGTGCGGGCCTCGGATTGTTTCTGTTGCAGCTCGATCTCCAAGGCCAAGGCTGAGGTTTGCCGACGGATAGCGTTTTCCTCCTGCTTCATCCGGTAGCCTTCCGTATCCACCTCGTTTTTTGCAGCGAGGGATTCCAGACCGAGCTTTTCACCTTTCAAGCGCAGGGCCAGGGTAGCCGCAGCATTTTTGGTGCGCTCCTCGGTTTCCGCCAAGTCCATCTGGGTTTCCATCTCATCAATGCGCATCTGGATCTCCGCCATGGCGCGCTTGCGTTCAGCGAACTTTTCATCCTGCAGCGCTTGATCCAGCGCCATCTGAGCCGTGATCTTCTCCCGTTCGGCCACCAGCTTGGCTGTCTCAGCCTTGATCGTTTCCAGCGGATCAGGCTTTTGAGATTGTTCGGCGGCTTTCACCACCGCAGCTTCCACGAGATCCCCTGCGGCTTTTGCAACAGGATTGGCTGGCTTTTCCGCCGGAGCGGTGACTTCAGGCACGGTTTTCACCGTGGGTGGCAACTTCACTGGGACTACCTCCCCCAAGGGAATGTCTGCCAAAGCCACGCTGGAGCCCAGCATGGAAAAAACAAGAAGGTGAGCGCGATTCATAACGTCCAGATTATACATCAGATACGATGCCAACGTTCAAGTATTCTCAGCATTTTATAAAGCTGGATGCTGCTGGAAACCGCTTCCCAGGCGGGTTTGCGCGGTTTTTATCCCTGCAACATGGATGGTTAGAAAGAGGATACCCCCAGTAGGATCTCTAGGACCATAGAAAAACCCAATGAGGGCTTTGTTGAAGCTGAGGAATCCTCCATGCTGGTGTTTCCTGCTGAAGTGAAACTGGCATTCAGGCCGTCACCCCCTACCTTGATGTTTCTCCTATCCCGGTCATGCTCGATCCTTTTGTCACATTGAGTGAGGCAGGCTTCTCCGCCCAGAACGGAGCGGGCTTGATCGGCCCTGGCATCTGGACACCCGAGCTCATTGTCAGTTTGGACTGGCTGCGCTTGGCCGAGGTCGTTCGCTCGATTGCCAGTCATGCGGGTTGTGAGCTGGCGGGCTCACGCGTTTTACCGGATGGATCTCTGTTGTTTGGTATGATCGAACGGCCCACCACCAGCCATCCTCAACGAGCCCTGGTGAAGCTTTCCGCCTGGAATGAATGGGGAGCTACTTCAGAAAGTGTGGCCCATTTCGCTCGGGAAGTGCGCACGGCCAGCCGCACCCGCGGAATCCTCGTTGCCCCAGCCGGATTCAACTCGGCGGCCCAGCTCACGGCACAAGAACATCGCATCGAGATGGTGGACGCTCAGGCTCTCTGCGCGGTTTTGAAAAGCCTGCCTCCGGAGCGCAGTGATCTTTTTTACACCATCGCCACTGCAGGGCTGCACACGACTCCCTCATGCCCCATCTGCCTGATGAAGATGGAAAGGGTGGACCCCGCCAGCCAAAACAACCCGGCTTCCATACGAGTGATTTCAGAGCGCGGCCTGTTCGCCGAGCCTGTGATCTGTGACCTGCTGGATATCGCCCCAGGAGCCGAGGTGGAGTTTCTCTATCCTGTGCAGAGTCGGGCGATGCGGGTGTGCGGCCATGCGGCGGGCGATTTTTCATGCGATGGCACCGTCACCATTCAAGCGGGAGGCCTGCTGGACGGACGCATCGCAGCGAAGGCGGTGAATGTGCTGGAAGGTGGAGAACTGAGGGGGCAGTTCCGCATTCTGGATGCCGAGAAGGTGGAGCCCTTCGTGCAACAGCCTGAGCGTTGGCATTGGGGGTGCCGGAATTTGGAAGGAAAAGCGGAGTGCCGGGACATCACTTTCGAGCCCCATGGATGAATCAAGGAAAGCGAAGTGCTTTTTGAAATCATTTCCCTGTGCACGAAATCTGCGCATTGATAGCCCTGGCTCTCGATTGAGCCCTCATGGAAGCCGTCAACATCCAATTTGCCCCTGCAACAGGGACGGAAGAAGAGTGGAACGAGGCGTATGCCCGCCTCGCCGACTACTTTCGCTCCTATCAACTCCACAACCGAATCCGGCGCACGCAGCTCATCTTAGAGACCTTGCGCCGCGCAGCGGATGCCCATCGCAAGGATCCCTCCCGCACGCCTACTGCCCACAGCATTGAGCAGGCGCGTGTGATGGCTCGTGAGTGGCTGGCGGTGATCTACAGTGACATGAATCTGAATGAGTCGCAGCTTGAGGCTGCGGGTCGGCTAGGTTTCCACCTCAGCGGCGGGCCTGCCCGTTGGCCGAATTTCTTTCTGGATAAAGACAATATCCCCAAGGACATGACGGAGGCTATGCGTGCCGCCGTGCGCACTTCCGGTCCCGGCATGCAAGTCAGTAAGATGACTCCCCGTGATATGGACCTCGGCATCGTCTCTGAAGTGGCGGAAGACACCTTCGACCGCCTGGGCCGCCATCCCATTCTGCGTTATTCTATCCTCATCGGCATCGTCGGCGGCGTGCTGGGTTACCTCTATTTTCTTCTCGGATGAGCATGGTCGGCGCCAGCACGGCGAATCTTAATCTCACGGCGGGCATGCCCCCGCCACGTCTTGCTCGCACTCGGCGCGCGACGTTTTTCTCCTTTGTCGGCCTGGGTACCATCGTGGGCGTGTGGCTCATGTATGTGTACCTGTCAGAGCACGGCATGCGCTGGTCAGAGTGGGCTTTGCTAGCCGTCTTTGTGCCGCTGTATTACCAGCTCAATGTCGGCTTTTGGACCGCCCTCTTCGGCGTGTGGTTGATGAACCGGCCCAAGCCGGACCCGCTAGATCTCTGGCGCACCTTGAAGCCCGAAGATCTGGAGGAAGACATCACCGCCAGCACGGCCATCATCATGCCCGTGTTCAATGAAGACGTCACCCGCGTCTTCGAGGGGCTGCGAGCCATTTATCTCTCACTCGAGCAGACGGGTCAGTCCAAGAACTATGACTTCTTCATCCTCAGTGACTCGAATCAGACGAGCCAATGGATCGAAGAAGAAACAGCGTGGTTGGAGCTCTGCCGCCAGCTCAATGCCTTTGGCCGCATCTTTTACCGCAAGCGTCGTAAGCCAATCAATCGCAAGAGCGGTAATGTCAGTGACTTCTGCCGCCGTTGGGGCAAGCGCTACCGTTACATGGTGGTGCTGGATGCGGACAGCCTCATGTCTGGGGGCCTACTCACCAGCATGGTGCGCATCATGGAGAAGAATCCAGGCATCGGTATCCTGCAGACCTTTCCCAAGCAGATCGGTGCCGAGACCATGCTGGGCCGTGTGATGCAGTTTGCCCAAGTTCTCTACGGGCCTCCCTTCATGGCCGGCCTGGACTACTGGCAGTGTGGTGAAGCTAATTTCTGGGGGCACAACGCCATCATCCGCCTGGAACCCTTCATTAAAAACTGCGCCCTGCCACCGCTGCCAGGTAAGGAGCCCTTTGGCGGCCACATCCTCAGCCATGACTTCGTGGAGGCCGCGCTCATGCGCAAGGCTGGCTACGCTGTCCGCCTACTGAATACCAATCGCGGCAGCTATGAGGAAGGTCCTCCGACCCTCGTGGACATGCTGAAGCGCGACCGCCGCTGGTGTCAGGGAAACATGCAGCACTTCTGGCTGCTGTTTGCCAAAGGTTGGCACCCCATGAGCCGCCTGAATTTCTTCCATGGCATTCTCAGCTATGCCAGCAGTCTGCTGTGGTTTCTTTTCTTGGTCTTTTCCACATTCCTGGCCGCTACACGGCTGCCTCATGACAATGACCAGTCCATCCTGGCGGAGCAACTTCTGCTAGGTCTGACCATCGCATTGATCTTCCTGCCAAAGGTCACCATCCTCTTGGATGAAGTGCTCACAGGTCGCGTTTTCCGCCCGCTGAAGATGCGCTTGCTCACCTTCTTCAGCAGTCTGGCGGATACCGTGGTCTTTACGCTCATGGCCCCGGTGCTCATGATCTTCCACTCTCAGTTCGTCGTTTACACCGTGCTGGGTAAAGGCGTGCGCTGGGTGACTCAACGGCGCAAAGTGGATGGTGGAGTGGACTGGGCAGAGGTCTTTTTCACCTTTTGGCCCATCACTCTCGTCGGCTTGATCTGGGGCGTGATCGGTTGGTTGGTTTCCCACAGTTTCTTGATCTGGATCAGCCCCATCCTAGCGGCTCTTTTCTTGGCCATCCCCGTGGCTATTCTCGTCTCCGGTCGCTCCTCTGGAGAGCGACTCGGCCTATTCATCACTCCCGAGGAGACTGATCCCCCGAGTGTGCTGGCCATCATGAATGAAAACCTGGTTGAAATCAAAGGTCGCATCCACCTACCACCAGAACTGGAGAAGCATCACGGCCTGCTCCAGGTGTGCCTCGACCCCTATGTGAACGGCCTCCACGTGAGTCTCCTCCGCCGCCGGAAAAATATCCATGTTTCCAAGTCCTATCTGAATCAAATCGCTGCCCGCCTGATCAAGGAAGGTCCTCAATCCCTGAACCCCCAGGAGATTAAAGCGATGATCCACGACACGGAGACGGTCACGGATTTGCACTATCGCCTGTGGTCCGCCAGTGATCATGAGCTCGCTCCTTTCTGGGCCATCGCCATCCGTCAATACAACCTCGCCGCCTCTAGCCCTTTCACACACACCTTGGCTCAGCGGGAGCCTGGTTAATCGCAAGAATAACGTCTAGATCCATGGACGGCAGAATGAATCACACTTTGCCGCAGGTCAAAGCAGCTCTGTGAGGTCAGCCTCACACCTGCTGGAGGGAAAGGCGAAAAATGCCCCTACCGTCGTTTCCAGGCAGCTTCGCGAAGCTCAAAAGATCACTCCCCCCTAACCGGGGACTCCCTACAACTGAGACCATAGCGAACTCACGTTTGCCTCTCAAACAAACGTTTGTTTCAACGGCTTAGCATCGCCATCAACTGATCAACAGCAGCCTCGGTTCACCCGGGATCGTCACTGGAGCCCGGTGGATACATGGAGGCACAACACCGGTAGGGTGCTGAATGGCGATACGCCAAAGCGCCCCCACACCAAAATCGTAAATCTGAGCCCCCGGCAACGGAGCATAATGCAGATCATAAAAATGATCACTGAGATAGTCGATAAACCCGGCATCCTCCTCACCGCCATAATCACGTAGTAGAGCCGCGCGTGTCTTCGGGATGTCCACATGCCGGATCGCCTGCTCATTGGGCAAGCCTTCCGACGAAGCCCCGTAATAAGTACAAAGGTAAGTATCCGCCTCGACTGTGGCGCTATCTGCATGGAAAGACTGCACATGCGTGGGTAGCGTCACTCCCTCCCGGTCATGATCATACCCCTGGATGAAATCCAGCACAGGAGACAATTCGTAATTCTGGAGGAGTCGCTGGTCCGCCAGCAAAATCTCTCGCGCTTGTTGCCCTGCGGCAGAAAGGCTGAGCTCCATCAGCATTTCCTCATCCAAAGTCGTGATGCCGTGGCCCAGAGATCCCTTCAAATGCGCTACAATCTCTGCATAGTCCCCCGCTAACTCTCGTTGCCAACACAAAGCATTAACCCCGTTTTCAAAGCGGGTGGTGACAAGTTCCTCAAAACTCTCCACCACCTGAATACGCGGGTAAGAAAAAAGAACAGCGGGCTTAGTAGCAGGCATTTTCAAAGCAGCCAATCCAGACGACACCAAGCTCTGGGTCAAGTGCAAGCTAAGAGGAATGGAGTTACGAGCAAAGCCGCTTTTGCTAGGGTGTGGGCTTCAGAGTCCTAGAGCGTGTTATGAACTTTGAAAAGGGGCTGTACAATGGGTGAAAGAGTAGGCATAAGCTTGGGATGGCATCCAAAACAGTGAAACCCAAGCCTCCGTATCCCACCGATGTCAGCGATGAAGAGTGGCAGTTCTGCCGCCCTTACCTTGAACTCATGACGCAAGAGGCTCCGCAACGGGAGCACTCCTTGCGCGATGTGTTCAATGCCGTTCGTTATGTCGTCCGGGCTGGTTGCCCTTGGAGAATGCTGCCCCATGACTTGCCGCCTTGGGCCATTGTTTACCAGCAATGGCAGCGCTGGATCAAGGCTGGGTGCTCGGAGGCCATGGCGCATGATCTGCGCATGCTTTTACGAATGCTCTCTGACAAGAACGCCCAGCCCAGCGCTGTGATCTTGGATGGTCGCACGATGCAGTCTACGCCTGAAAGCGGGGCACGCGCTGGGTACGATGGTTACAAGCGCAAGAAAGGCTCCAAGGTGCATATCGCCGTGGATACTCTGGGCCATCTGCTGGCTTTGAAGATTACAGCGGCCAATGAGCAGGAGCGGGCGCAGGTTGGAGAACTGGCGCAAAAGCTTCAGGAGGTCACCGGAGAGAAGGTGGAGTTGGCCTATGTGGATCAAGGTTACACAGGAGAGCAGCCCGCCGAAGCTGCCCAAACAGAGGGCATCAGGCTGGAAGTGGTGAAACTTCAAGAAGCCAAGAAGGGCTTTGTGCTACTGCCCAGGCGCTGGGTGGTAGA
>NZ_FUYE01000033.1 GCF_900167535.1 Prosthecobacter debontii | reverse complement strand
GCCATGGCCTCCAAGCACCCAGCCTTGATCCAGCGCTGCCATTGCTGGTAAACAATGGCCCAAGGCGGCAGGTCATGGGGCAGCATTCTCCAAGGGCAACCAGCCCGGACGACATAACGAACGGCATTGAACACATCGCGCAAGGAGTGCTCCCGTTGCGGAGCCTCTTCCGTCATGAGTTCAAGGTAAGGGCGGCAGAACTGCCACTCTTCATCGCTGACATCGGTGGGATACGGAGGCTTGGGTTTCACGGTCTTGGCTGCCATCCCAAGCTTATGCTCACTCTTTCACCCATTGTACAGCGCCTTTTCAAAGTTCATAACACGCTCTAGTTTGAGCTGTCTTCGGTGAGGTCGTCTTCCTTATGCTTCACCCCAGAGGTCCAGGAAGGGGGATCGCTGGCAGGAAAGGACTCGGCCATCGCTTCATCGATGCGTTCTTGGGCCGTGACTCCGCCCTGAGATTCATCCGTCTTCACCGGTTGATCCTGGAGCGGTTTGGCGGATTGAGCCTGATCGTGATCGGCAGCTTGGGGAGATGGAGTTTTCATAGTGTTCTGAGGGCGTGAAGGTTCGGCCAAAGCATGGCGCAGACAGTATTCGCAAGGCTGGGTGCTTTTGCGCCCTCTTGGAATGGAGAGCTCTGGGGGATTAACCCTCAGACAGGCCATCCTTCATCGCCTGTGCCTCCGCCACCACGGCATCCAGATCTTCATGGCGTACGGGTTTCACAAGGTGGCGTTTGAACCCCACACTCTGACTGTGGGCGATGTCTGCCGGGGTCCCATAACCGCTCATTGCCGCCGCGTAGCGCGGAGGATTTTTGCGCAGCAGGCGCATCATCTCCCAGCCGTCTCCATCTGGCAGGCCAATATCGGCTAGCAGGAGGTCAAAGTTCTCAGCGGACCACTGGGTGAGGGCTTCCTGCATCAAGGTGGCCGTCTCCACCTCATGCCCCCGGCGCTCCAGGTAGGCTTGCACAGCCTTCAGAGTCTCGACATGGTCCTCAACAATGAAAATCCGCAGTGGCATGATAGGGTCGGCTTGAAGATACGTGTCTGGCAGCAACTTGGGTGATGATGGTTGTAGGAAATCGAATTCTGGCCGTGTAGTAGAGAGCTTCTTTTCTGACCATGATCCGACCTATCTTGATGAGTTTTTGGACGTTCGGGCTCGCTTCTGCCCCAGCCGCCCTCCTGCCGGCTGACTGGAATGCCAAAGCTGCCGGAGATGAGGTCATGGCGGCGTTGGTGAACACCACGGAGCCTCAGGTGAAAGGGGCGCATGATGCGGAGATGGTCATCGTCAAGGGGAAGGCCTACATCGTGGTCGAGGCGAATGACGTGCAGGGAGGAGAAAGTGCGGAGTGGCCGTTCATCTATGTCACGCTATCGGTGGTGGATGTGGCGACCCTGAAGGTGGAAAAGCAGCAGGTCTTTGCCCGCTCTGAGCAGGTGTTTGAAAACGTCACGCTGCCTGTCGGGGCCTGCTTTGTGCCGAGGATTCTGCAAAAGGATGATCAGACGCTGCGGATCTACTTCGCCAGTGAGGCGCCCAAGAAGCGTCAGGCCCAGACCTGGTATCTGGATTATGATCTGACGACGCAGTCGTTTGAGAACAAGCTGCACAAAGCCTATCTGAAAACCGCCAGTGGCACGCATGAGATGCAGCCGCAGTATTTCCATGCGGATGCAGCGGCCCAGGGGTTCACACGACCCGCCGTGGATTTCGGGCTGTATCTGTTTGATTCCTTCAAGAGCTTCGATGGCAAGCTGTATGTAGCTTTGAACAACTACCCCGGCGGGCAAAACGCGCTGGCCGTGGTGAATGAGGCCCGGGATACCTTTGAGGTGCTGGGGCACTACAATGAGCCGGGCACGCTGAAGCTGACCGAGTCGGCGGTGAACCGTCTCCCGGATGGCACCTGGATGGCCATCTGTCGGCAGGAGGGAGGCAATCGTAATTACACTTTTACCACCAGTCGCGATGGCCGCACCTGGACGGTGAATGAGCACAAGCCCTGGGTGCCGAATGGCGCGAGCTCCAAACCCACCTTCGATCAGATGAAGGGCCTGTATTGGCTAGGCTGGCAGGAATCCACCCAGATCAATGGCGTCAGCCGCTCCGTCTTCAATCTGGATATCTCCGAGGACGGCACGAACTGGGAGCGTAAATATCGCTTTGAGACCGAGAAGTCTTTTCAATACCCGGTCTTTCGTGAATATGAAGGGCGCATCTACCTCGGCGTGACGCAGGGGGACCGTGATCCCAGCCGGAAAGAGCGGATCATGTTTGGCGTGTTGGAATAACCAAAAGATTGTTTTTGATTTGATATGTCGTTTTCAGAGCCCTTGAAGAAGCACCTGCATGCTGCGGGAGTGATAGCCGTGCTCATGCTGGATGAAGTGGAGGCCGCTGTGCCTGTGGCACGTGCGTTGGTGGCAGGCGGGGTGGATTGCCTGGAGCTGACGCTGCGCACACCGGTGGCCATGGAGGCGCTGCAGCGCATTCGCGCAGAAGTGCCGGAAATGAAAGTCGGCGTCGGCACGATCTTGACCCTTGGTCAGGTCAATGAAGTGAAGGAGGCGGGCGCGGCGTTCGGTGTGGCCCCTGGCATGAATCCACGCGTGGTGGCCGAGGCTCAGCGCATCGGTCTTCCTTTCGCGCCGGGTGTTTGCACCCCCACGGACATCGAGCTGGCGGTTGAGCAAGGCTGCCGTTTGCTCAAGTTCTTTCCATCGGAGCCCTGCGGAGGCTTGGCCTACCTGCGCACCATCGCTGCGCCCTTCGCACATCTGGGTGTGAAATACATCCCGTTAGGTGGGGTGGGGGCAGGGAATGCCGAGGCTTATCTGCAGGAACCCAGTGTGCATGCCCTGGGCGGCTCCTGGCTAGCTCCACGTGAGCTCATCCAGCAGAAGGACTGGGCGGCGATCACGGCCCGCGCGGCGGAGGTGCGTGCTGTGGTGCAGCGCGTGCGTGGGTGATCGATTGGCATGCCATGCAGACCGAATGACCGCGCTGACGCAGGGAAAAAATAAAACGCGCAGGGGACAGAGCCCCCTGCGCGTTGAGGTTCGATCAAACGGCCTAACGGAAAATTAAGAACCGTAGCTGAAGCCCATGCCGGTCTTCTCCTTCGTGCTTTCGACAAAGCTGTGGGAGACGACGGTTTCATTGGCATCCAGGCTGATGGTCACGGTTTGATAGTAGGTGATCATGGCTCCAGGAATGAAGGCAGCGCCGGGGATGTAAGACTTCGCGGTGCCCTTACTTTGGTTGAAGGTCCAGGTGGCGGTGGCGCGGCCTGCGGCGTCGGTGCCTTTCTTGTAAAAGAGACCCAGCTTACGCACCACATCTTTCTTGGTGGTCACACCATCCTGGATCTGGGCGGCGGCCTTGGAGAGATGCGTCCTGTTATTCACCTGATTCGGATCGGTGATGTCGCCATCCGCATTGGTGGCGGATGCGGGGGCGCTAGCTGTGGCGGATGTGCCCGTGCTGGTGGCTGGGGCGGGACTTTCGGAGGTGCCGCAGCCAGTCAAAACAATCGAGGCCGTGAGAGTGAGGAGGACGAGGATGGAGGATGGTTTCATGAGAACGTAGCGATGAGACAAGCAAAGCGCTTATCGGATGACAAGAATGGAACGGTAAAAGAAACGAAAGGTTACTTGCATCTGCTTGGCTATTTGGCAAAATGACCAAATAGATGGCCCGCACCCGAATTTCACTTCCTGATCCCACCGAGCGCCGAGTGACGGTGATGAAGGCGCTGGCTCATCCGTCCCGCATGAGGATTGCCGAGGCCCTGATGAAGGGGGAGATGTGCGTGTGTGATCTCCAAGCGTTGGTGGGGGCAGATATCTCCACGGTGTCCAAGCACCTGAGCCTGATGCGTGCGGCTGGCGTGCTGACCTGTGAAAAGCGGGGGCTGAACATTTACTACCGCCTCGCCTGCACTTGCCTGGGAGCGTTCTTGCGCTGCCTGGATGAGTTGACCCCCGGTGAGGATGCCTGCGCGGTGGGGTGTTGTGATTGATCGATTTCCAGAATGAAACTCTAAAAGCCTAACCAACCATGACTATTGAATCCTTCGTTTCTCATTTGAAAACTCATGCAGAGCTGCCGCTGCTGTTCGTGCTACCGGATGGTGGTTTCATCCCCGCCCACTTCCACATCACTGAAGTGGGGCATGTGAAAAAGAACTTCATCGATTGCGGGGGCACTCGTCGGAGCACCGAGAGCTGCCTGCTGCAAACCTGGGTGGCCGATGATACCGAGCATCGTCTGGTGGCTGGGAGGCTGGCCATGATCTTTGGTAAAGCTGGAGAGGTTTTACCGCATCAGGATCTGCCCGTGGAGATCGAGTATGAGGACTTCTCGGTGAGCCAGTTCCGCGTGGTCGGTGCTCAGGCGGAGGAGGGGCGTCTGACCTTTCAGCTCGGCCTGAAGCATACGGACTGTTTGGCTAAGGAACTGTGCCTGCCGGGAGTCTGCGGACCCGCGCCAACGGTGAATCTGCTCGGCTGTGCCCCTGGCAGCGGTTGTTGCTAACGATAATCTGAATCGCGAACCCATTGATGAAACCTAGAGTTCTCATTCTTTGCACAGGCAACTCCTGCCGCAGTCACATGGCGGAGGGCATCTTGCGCCATGTGGCAGGTGACTTGGTGGAGGTGCACAGTGCCGGGTCTAAGCCGGCAGGGTATGTGCATCCGAAAGCCATCGCCGCCCTGGCGGAGATTGGCCTGGATATCTCCACGCATACCTCCAAGCACATGAACGATTTCCTGGATCGTGACATTGCCACCGTCATCACGGTGTGTGGAAATGCCGACCAGGCTTGCCCCATCTATCCCGGCCAGGTGAATCGGTATCACTGGGGCTTTGATGATCCGGCCCACGCTACCGGCACCGAGGAGGAAGTGATGGCGGAATTCCGACGCGTGCGGGATCAGATTCAGCTCGTGTTCGGGGCCTATGCCGCCGGGTTGCGTGAGGGTTTGAAAGCGAACGTTTAACCAACGCTCAACATGACGATGCGCCGCTGTTTTGTGGGGGAGTTCGTGGGCACATTCCTGCTGGTGTTTTTCGGCTGTGGGAGTGTCGCTTCCGCCATTCTCACACCGGCTGCACTTGGGGCGTTCCCTGTCGCGATGATTTGGGGACTGGGCATCGTCGTGGCCATTCATCTCACGGCTTCTCTGAGTGGGGCTCATTTGAATCCAGCGGTGACCATCGCCTTCGCCTGCTGGCGCGGTTTTTCGAGAGCCCTGGTGCCGGTGTATCTCGCGGCGCAGATGCTCGGAGCCTTTGCGGCGGCAGCGGCCTTGCACGGATTGTTTCATCAAGCGCTTCTCCGTTACGAATCGCTCCATCACCTTGTGCGTGGTCAGACAGGAAGTGAGGCCACGGCCATGATCTTCGGGGAGTTTTTCCCCAACCCAGGCGGGATGCCGTTGCCAGCAGCCGAGGCACTGCCGCTGGTTTCATCGGTGCAAGCCTTTGGAGCGGAAGTGATCGGCACCGCCATCCTGCTTCTAGTCATCTGTGGTCTGTCAGATCGACGCCATCGCTCGTATTCTCTGACAGTGGTGGCTTGCGGTGTCGGCTTCACAGTGACTTTGCTCATTTGTTTGTTAGGACCGCTGACCATGGCGTGCTTCAATCCCGCCCGAGATCTGGCACCGCGTCTGTATTCGGCTCTCGCCGGATGGGGTGCCGTGCCCTTCAGCACGAATGGCTGGGGTTGGTTGACGGTGTATGTCTTGGCTCCTGTGATCGGAGCTTGGTTGGGGGCGGGATTTTATTTTCGGGTGTTGGCTCCTTTGCCTGTGGATTCTGAGGCTGCCAAGCTGAGCGATGAGCCCACTTAGAGTGCCTTCTTGAGGAAAAAGCAGTTGAAGTTGCGGGGCAGATTCGGAAATGCCGACAAGTTTCCAATTCCTCGCTGGCACGCGCTGTGCTTAGCTACGAAGGACCAACCTCTCCTCATGGCCATCCACGTCGCCCTCCGTCACGTCACGCGGTATCTGTTTGACCGCCCTGTGAATCTCTCGCCTCACATCGTGCGTCTGCGACCTGCCCCGCATTGCCGCACACCGATTCTCAGTTACTCCCTGAAAATCACCCCCGAGAATCATTTCATCAACTGGCAGCAGGACCCGCAGAGCAACTATCTGGCGCGACTGGTTTTCCCCGAAAAAACCACGGAGCTATCCGTGGAGGTGGATCTGGTGGCGGAGATGGCGGTGTTCAACCCCTTCGACTTCTTCCTTGAGCCGCAGGCGGAGACGGTGCCGTTTCACTATGATCCGGTGCTGGCGCATGAGCTGGAGCCGTTTCATCGCAAGCTCCCGCTGACGCCTCTGCTGGGAGGCTATCTGCGCGGCATCCGCCAGCAGATGACGGCGGGTAAGGCGCCCATGCGGACGATTGATTTCCTGGTCATGCTGAATCAGTCCCTGTGGAAGGACATCAGTTACACCATTCGTATGGAGCCCGGTGTGCAGACGCCGGAGGAGACGCTGGATCTGTGCAGTGGCTCCTGCCGTGACAGTGCCTGGCTCATGGTGCAAATCATGCGTCATCTGGGCATGGCGGCGCGCTTCGTCAGCGGTTACCTCATTCAGCTCAAGGCGGATGTGAAGTCTCTGGATGGCCCCAGCGGCACTGAGGTGGATTTCACCGATCTGCATGCCTGGTGTGAGGTGTATCTCCCTGGCGCGGGTTGGGTGGGACTGGACCCCACCTCGGGTCTCTTTGCCGGTGAGGGGCACATCCCGCTGGCCTCGACCCCTGATCCCACCAGTGCGGCCCCCGTCACGGGCTTGGTGGACAAGTGCGAGGTGGAGTTCGGTCACGAGATGGCCGTCACGCGCATCTTTGAATCACCGCGGGTGACGAAGCCCTACACAGAGGAACAGTGGAAGGCCATTGAAGAACTGGGCTATCAGATTGACGGAGAACTGGAGTCTGGCGATGTGCGCCTGACCATGGGCGGAGAGCCCACCTTCGTGAGCATCGATGACATGGAAGGGGAGGAGTGGAACACCGCTGCGGTGGGACCGAAAAAACGCCTGCTCTCTGGCGAGCTCATCAAGCGCTTGCGCCACCAGTTTGGTCAGGGCGGATTGTTGCACTATGGCACTGGCAAGTGGTATCCTGGAGAGTCTCTGCCGCGTTGGGCCTTGGGCTGCTACTGGCGCAAAGATGGCGTCCCGGTGTGGGCGGATGATCGCTTGATCGCGGACGAAGCGAAGGATTACGGCCACAATGAGAATCTGGCACGTGCCTTTGGCGTGGCCTTGGCGGCTGGTCTGGGGGTGAACCCCAAGTGGCTGAAGCCGGGGTATGAAGATGCCTTCTACTACATGTGGAAGGAGAAGCGCCTGCCGGTGAACGTGGATGTTTTGAAATCCAACCTCGACGATCCTGAGGAGCGCAAGCGTCTGACCAAGGTCTTCGAGCAGGGTCTAGACAAAGTGGTCGGCTACGTCCTGCCCATTCAGCGCAACTATTATGGGGATGAATTGCGCTGGGTCAGCGGTCCTTGGTTCGTGCGGGATGACCACATGTTCCTTATCCCGGGGGATTCGCCCATGGGGCTGCGGTTACCCTTGGATTCCATCCCGTGGGTGAGCAAAACGGACTATCCCTGGATCCACCCTGAAGACCCGACCAAGGACTGGCCCGACCTGCCGCCCCGCCCTGAGAGCCGTCAGAAATTCCTGGAAGCCTTTGGTGAGTGGACCGGCAACGGTGCGGATCCCTTCAACGTTCCCGGCAGCTATGGCGAGGGCATCTATGCGGGGCAGGGGAAACCGGAACGCCGCCGCCTGGATCCGTTGAAGCCGGAGGAGATCGATGACTACATCGAGCGTTACCCCGCTCAGCAGGAGTCCGCCGGTTGGATCATTCGCACGGGCATTTGCTTTGAACCCCGCGATGGCCGCCTGCATGTCTTCATGCCACCGGTGGCTGAGGTGGAGGATTATTTGGACCTCGTGGCTGTCGTGGAAGATGTGGCGGCGACTTTGAAGACGCCAGTCATCATCGAGGGCACACCGCCGCCATATGACCCGCGCCTGCAGGTGATCAAGGTCACACCTGACCCCGGGGTGATCGAGGTCAACATGCACCCGGTGAAGAAGTGGGATGAGATGGTGAACAACACCAAGATCCTCTATGAGGAAGCCCGCCTCACACGCCTGGGCACGGAGAAATTCATGGTGGATGGCCGCCATACCGGCACCGGCGGTGGGAACCACATCGTGGTGGGTGGAGAGACGCCGCGGCACTCCCCATTCCTGCGGCGTCCAGATTTGCTAAAGTCTTTGTTAGGCTACTGGCACAATCACCCGTCCCTGAGCTACCTTTTCAGCGGTTTGTTCATCGGGCCAACCAGCCAGCACCCGCGTGTGGATGAGGCCCGTAACGATGCGCTGTTCGAGCTGGAAGTGGCCTTCAAAGAGCTCAATCGCCACACGGCTGAGAAGGGCCACACGCCGCCTTGGCTGGTGGATCGTATCTTCCGCAACATCCTGGTGGATGCGACGGGTAACACCCACCGCACCGAGTTCTGCATTGATAAACTCTTTGACCCCGGCAGCAGCAGCGGTCGTCTCGGTCTGGTGGAGCTGCGCTCCTTTGAGATGCCTCCGCATCCGGAGATGAGCCTCGCTCAGCAACTTCTCATGCGTGCGGCCATCGCTCGCTTCTGGAAGGAGCCGTATGAATGTAACTTGGTCCGCTGGGGCACGGAACTGCATGACCGTTATCTGCTGCCGCACTTCATCTGGGATGACTTCAAGGATGTGATCGAGGACTTCCAAGGCGCGGGTTATGCCATGTCACCCGACTGGTTTGCGCCACATCTCGAGTTCAAGTTCCCGACCGTGGGGCATATCAATCAACGGGGAGTCAATTTGGAACTGCGCACCGCCATCGAACCGTGGCACGTGCTGGGTGAAGACGGAGCCCCCGGTGGCACCGTGCGCTATGTGGATAGCAGTCTGGAGCGCGTGCAGGTGAAGACAAGCGGCCTCGTCAACGGTCGCTTCGTGGTGACCTGCAATGGCTGCCTGGTGCCGCTGCATCCGACGGGTGTCGTGGGTGAATACGTGGCCGGGGTGCGTTACCGCGCTTGGCAGCCACCGAACTGCCTGCAGCCGACCATCGGCGTGCACAGCCCGCTGGTGTTCGACATCGTGGATACCTGGAACAAACGCAGCCTCGGCGGTGCCACCTACCATGTGGCGCATCCCGGTGGACGTAGTTTTGAAACCTTCCCGGTCAACAGCTACGAAGCCGAAAGCCGTCGCCTCGCCCGTTTCTTCCCCACCGGCCACACCCCAGGCCAAGTGGTGCCGCAGGAGATCCCGGTCGTGCCGGAGTTCCCCTTCACGCTGGACCTGAGATTGGGCTAAAAGGAAACCGTCATGGTGTGCCTGTGATCTGCTTCAGCAGGGTGAAGAAACCTCGTTTCCTCGCACTGCTGAGGCCCCAGTTCACGGGCACGCTTTGATAACCTTCCTCATAGCCCTCGCCCTTCATCCGGTAGTCGAAGTAACCCCAGGAGACGTGCTCCTTGATGGCGCTAGTGAAGTTATTGTTAGGCTGGTCGAAGTCGAAATGATCATCTTCATTGATGACGATGGGGTAGCTCTTGCCCGCCGCAGCGGTTTTCACGCGGGTGATGAATTTCTGCATCGCCTCGGGTCCTTTGACCCCATTGCCGTGAATGAGCAGGAAATCGGCGCACTCGATCACCCCCGGTGAAGGGACCGCGCCACCGCCGAAGGAGGTGCTGACGAGGAGGCGGCGGCCATCCTTCTGCACGGCTTGCACCCGCTGGATGAGCTCATGCACGCGATCCGCTTTCAGGATGGCGTGGTCATACTTTTTGATGTTGGCCTCGTTGTTGATCTCCACCAGCACATGCTGCCAGCCTTGATCGAGAATCCAGCGGGTGACGGCCTCCACAGCGCGGATCACGGCGGCTTCGTCCTTCACGCGTTCATCTTGGCCAAAGTAAAAATACCCCAGAATGACGGCCATCCCGAGTTCATCGGCTTTCTCAATCACGCGGCCGATTCGGGCGAGGTAGGCCGGGTCGAGGGTGCCATCAGGGTTGATGGCGGAGTTATGCCAGGGCTGATCCTTGGAGTAGCCATAGGGGGAGCCGCCCTGGAGATTGAGCGTGATGGCCAGTAAGCCATGGGCACGCCACACCGGCATCTGGGCGATGAATTCCGTGGTGTTGCGCTCCGCATCCCACTGTTTCGTATCGGGGTAGGCCCATTGCTCCACCGTCGCGGGATTGCGATCATCGAAACTGGCCTGCACCATGCGTGAGTTCAGCAGCAGGCCCTCGATACGCTGCCCCTGCCAGACACGCCCTTCATAGGTGGGTTTGCCATGGATGAAAAAATCTCCACCTGTGATGGAGACGGTGGTGGCGGCCTGGAGGGCAGGGCTGGCCAGAGTCAGGGCCAGGAGGAAAAGCAGCGGGCGCATGGGATCGGTCGGTGTCTGCGGCGCAGGGTAATCAGGACGGCGCAGCCCATGCAAGACGGAAACGCCGCCCATCGTTTCCGTGCGCCTCATGCACTTGCGTCTGACAGCTCTCTTTCTCCTCGCCGCGGCCCCCCTCCAGGCGGCTAAGCCGAACATCCTCATGATCTGTGTGGATGACCTCAAACCAAACATCGCCTGCTTTGGCGATACCACGGCAGTGACACCGAACATGGATGCCCTGGCCAAGCGCGGGGTGCTTTTTGAAAAAGCCTACTGCAATCAGGCTGTCTGCTCGCCCTCTCGCAACTCCCTGATGACGGGCCTGCGCCCGCAAAACCTGGGCATCTATGAACTCTCCACGCACTTCCGCAAAGCCGCTCCGGATGCGGTGACGATGACGCAATACTTCATGAAGCAGGGCTACAAAGCCGAGGGCATGGGCAAGATCCTGCACGTGGGACATGGCAACATTGACGATGCCGCCTCCTGGTCGGTGCCGTCTTGGAAACCCAAGGCCCCCACCTACATCAACCCCGAGAGCACGGCCACCACACGCGATGCCAAGTTTGGCTCGGATCGCGGCTGGGCCACGGAAAGCGCGGAGACGGGTGATGAAACCTATGCCGATGGACTCGTGGCGTTGGAAGCGGTGAAGCGGATCGAAACTGCGGCCAAGACCCCCGAGCAGCCTTTTTTCATCGCCGTGGGTTTCATCCGCCCGCACCTGCCCTTCGTCGCGCCGAAGAAATATTGGGATCTCTATGACCCGGCCAAGCTGCCCATGCCGCAGGTGAAGGAAGCGCCGAAGGGAGCCCCTGAATACGCCCCGCAGTATGGCGGTGAGCTGCGCCAATACAGCGACATGCCGCGCACCGGGCCGATCGATGACACCATGACGCGCAACCTGATCCATGGGTATTATGCCGCCACCAGCTACACCGATGCTCAGATCGGCAAGGTGCTGAAGGCGCTGGATGCCAGCGGCCAGGCCGAGAACACCATCATCCTCCTCTGGGGTGACCACGGCTGGCATCTGGGAGATCACAGCATGTGGTGCAAACACACCAACTACGAGCAAGCCGCCCGCATCCCCGTCATCGTCTCCGCCCCTGGCAAGCCCGCCGGTGTGAAGACCGCGTCCCTGATCGAGACCGTGGACATCTACCCCACCCTCTGTGAGCTGGCCGGTCTGCCCGCTCCCACAGGTCTGGATGGCAAGAGCTTCGCCTCCGTCATTGCCGACCCCAGCACGAAGACGCGTGACAGCGTCATTCATGTCTATCCGAGAAACAGTTTGTTAGGTCGCGCCATCCGCACGGATCGTTACCGCCTCGTCGAGTGGAAGAAGGCCGGGGGCTCCGAGCCTGCAGATGCCCTGGAGCTTTACGATTACCAAGACGATCCTCTGGAGACCCAAAATCTCGCCTCCGAGCGCCCTGAGGTGGTGAAAGACATGCTCGCCATCCTGGCCACCCATCCTGAGGCCAAACCCCAATTCAAAGCCCCCGGCGGTGCCGCCAAAGACGCCCAGCCCGGCAAAAAGAAAAAGGGCCAAGGCCAAGGTAAAGGCCAAGCGAAGGCCCCGGGTGCGGCGAAGAAAAAGCAGGCGGAGTAAGTCTCCTTGTCCGCCTCTCCATGCGCCGGGCCTCTTTACACGAGTGTCCCTGGCGCCGGCGGAGGATCGAGCGGGAACTCCTTCTTTTTCAGCAGCGCATAGATCACAAAAAACAGGCCGAAGGGCAGCATGTAAGATAGTAGCATGGCCCCGCCATAGATGCACAGAAACCAGAAGAACCACTGGGCCCGGTAACGATACACCGTGGCGGCGAGAATGACCATGAGGATGCCCAGGATAGCCACGCCCACACCGGCAAACATGTAGATGGAGGAAGCCTCCATGAGTTGGTTCATGCTCTGGACCTGCTGCATCGTGGCTTCCACATCCTGTGGAGCGATTCGGGCCTCTTGGATGTCATGATGCAGGGTCCACCACATGGTGGCAAACCCCACGACCTGGGCCACTTGTAAAAACGCACCCAGCTTCGCCAGCAGGGCTCCAGGGGGATGGGCAGCAGATGTCATGGCCCTGCTTATAGGAGCGGGTGGCAGCTTGGGCAAGAGCGGAGCTCCGACTCACTTCATGAATTGATGAGCAGCCATGCGTAGATCTGAACGAGAGCCGAGGGTAACTTTTTTCGTGCACATCCTCTCCGAAGACGCATATTCATGAGCAATTGAACTTGCCGTATGTCTCAGGACCCGATGCCCTCGAAAAAGCCTATGCCGTATTTGGAGATGCGGCAGGTCTTCTCCGCAGCGCGGCACGCGCAGTTGAACAGGCAGGGGGAGATCACCAATCAGGTCATCAAGACGCTCCAGGAGAGCCGGAAATACGCGCGCTCGAAGCCTTTGCCCATGATACGGGATTGATCTTGGATGCCGAGGGTATCCGCAAAATGATGGCGAGCGATCCGCTCTCTCCGGGGATTGAACACCAAGTCGGAGTTCTGCGGGGAGAGAAACGTGTGATCAAAGATTATGACCCGCGTTTATTCGATCCCGAGACCTTCGAGATCTTTTACAAACCGACGGACTCCCTCTTTGACTATCTGACGGATATCCTTTTGGCTAACCACTTGTTTGATGATGATATTCAATTGGAAGGATTTTATCAATCCGAGGGAAATCTTCACATCATTATCACGCAACCTTTCATTGAAGGGCGTCATCCAGACGCAGCACTTCTGGTGAGCAAGCTGGAGATGCAAGGGATGGTAGTGGGTCCTGGGCCTGCCAAATTTTACATCGATGGAGGAGCGGCGGGGCGTCTGCTTGTGACTGATTTACACGAAGATAACGCGATCCTTGGAAATCAAACGGACTTGATCCTGCCGATCGATGTTCACTTTTCTTTTCCAAGCCGTGAGCAGCGTATCGCTGCGCTCAAGGCACTGGAACTTTATTGAAGAGACAGAGTTTCCTCCATCACTTCATGAAGCCGCTATCCGTGAGCCACTCGGTGAAGCGCTCCGGCCAGCGACCAGCGGCGGTGGTGGTGCCGGGTTTGTAGCCAAAGCCGTGACCGGCGTTGCTGTAGATGTGCAGTTCCGCCTTCACTCCAGCGGCCTTGTATTTCAGATACAGGCTGGCCATGCCTTCGGAGATGTCCGGGCGGTCGCCATAACCACAAGCGATGAAGACGGGCGGCATGCCTTTCTCGGCGGAGAAGAGATTCGAGGTGCCGGGGTAGATCAGCGCCTGGAAATCCGGGCGGCTGCTGGCGCGCTCGATAGGGTCGGCAGCATCGGCTTGACCGGGATCATTTTGCATGGCGGCAAAGGCGGCCAGCTCACCTCCGGCGGAGAAGCCCATGATGCCGATCTTATTCGGATCGATGCCCCACTCCTGAGCGCGGGTGCGCACGGTGCGGATGGCGCGGCGGGCATCCGCCATGGCGTGATCCTGGATGGTGTAGGTGCTGCCTTTTTCCCGAGCGAGACGGTATTTCAAAACGAAAGCGGCGATGCCGTGATCGCGAAACCATTCGGCCAGCGCATAACCTTCATGGCCGAGGCACAGCTTTGAGTGCCCACCGCCGGGCGCGATGATGATCGCGATGCCTGTGTTATCCTTCTCAGGCAGGTAAGGCGTGATGGAGGGGTTATGCACGTTCACCACATTGCTGCCTTCCGTCTTCTCCGCTTCAGCCGCACGGGCTTCGGATCCAGGGGCACCCTTCTCCCAGAGAGGCAGGGCTTTCGGGGCCTCGGCAGCAAAGGTGGCTGTGGTAAGGAGGCTGGTCAGCAGGAAGGAAAATCGCATGGTCAGGATCGAACGTGACTTGCAGGGAAGTTTGTTCAACGAAGTGTCAAGGCGTGGGCCTCTCATCCGTAGGCCGGATGTGTCCGGCGGGGAAAAGCGAGCAAACTGGAGCGACGTCATCGCCGGATTATCCGGCTGTTCGGGGGATTAGCTCTGGAGC
>NZ_FUYE01000032.1 GCF_900167535.1 Prosthecobacter debontii | reverse complement strand
CAGCTTTTGTCACTTACATTGAGCAGGTGCTCTGCCCGACGTTGAGATCGGGAGATATCGTGGTCATGGACAATCTGTCGGTGCATAAGAGTCCAGAAGTCCAGAGGCTTGTCGAGGCGGTGGGAGCCGAGGTGCGCTTCCTTCCAGCTTACTCGCCGGACCTCAACCCGATTGAGAAGATGTGGAGCAAGATCAAGAACTCGCTGCGCAGCCTGGAGGCCCGCACACCGGAGCAACTAGATGCAGCCATCAGCGTAGCGTTCTCAAAGGTCACCGCCAAAGACGCCATGGGTTGGTTCGCTTCTTGCGGTTATAGTATTATTTAATATGCTCTAGTCAGCCGCTATCAGAGAGTTGATCAGCCTAACCAAATCTGGCGTCATTCACTTCCCCTTCCCTTTGGCAATGCCGGGGAAGGAGTCGATAAAGTGCTGAAAGTAGGTCGGGCGTTCCTGGCCATCGAGTGTCTTCAGTGGCAATGCGACTAAAAAGGCCGCGGTGATCAGCCACAGGAATCCGAGCCAAACCCCATATGCCATTATCCGGCTCCGATTCGGTTTGGGAAGATCCATGTTATTGACGTCGACAAAGTCATGGTCGTTCGCATCCACCGAACACCATTCCAGAAACCGCGCCCACGGCTGCCCATCCCGCACCTGAAGCCCGAAGATCTCATCCAGATCACGAAGGTAGGCCCGATGCACCACGATCTGGGATTCATCCAGGATCGCTCGGGCAAAAACCATCCCCGACATGACCGTGAGCATGAGCATCAGCAGGAGCGGATACACATCCGGCATCAAGGCCGGCCCCTGGGTGGCTAAAACGAAGAGTCCCGCAATCACCGTCACATAGAGGGCCGTCATTTGTGTCAGGATTACCCAACGCCGACGGCTCCGAACCCGAATCTCCTCATTCACCGCCTTGCGCACTTCCACGTAGATCTTGAAATGCTCCGCCGTGTTTTCAAACCCCGGCACCGTCTCCTTCCCGCGCGGAGCCGGGATGTAACGCGGCCCAGCCGGTGCTTTCGCCATCGAAGCAGGGGGCTTGAAAAGACTATTCGTCAGAGGAGAAGCGGGAAACGAGCTCACGGGAGTAAGAGAAACAGAGGTTGCTCGCTACAGCAATTCAAACGCCAAGCATTCTGCATTTCCGAACCCCTCCTCGTTTGCAAAAATGCGAGACCTTCACATGTCACCACCTCACCCTCTCCGGCGCTCCAGCAAATTCATCATGAGGAAGGACAGCATCAGCACTGTCTGCTCGTCCTCGGAGGCATCGCCCACTTGGGTGAGACTGAAACGCCCTTCAAAGAACGCGCTCTCTTTGGTTAAGCGCAACACGGGGCTGCCATCCACACGAGTGGCTAAGTAGCGCGGGTGAAACATGAAGCCGCTGAAGAGGCCGATGATGGGCAGCTCACCGATGAAGCCATCCATCAGCTTAGCCCCCGGATTTTCCTCCCGAATGGTGAAAAGCACCGCACGTGAACCCGGAGCAAAGACCTCATAATGCGCACGCCACAGGGAGCGAAAACCTCGCCTGCCTACCGAACCGATTTCCCGACCGTGGGCATCACGGAAGGTATAACGTGCCGACCAATCGATCATCCGATCCGCGTCGATGGTCGCCAGCAATTGGCTGCGGTTATCGTCCGTATACACCTCTACCTTTTCGCGGAGTCGGAGGAACTTCTGCTTCACATACCCCAGCGTATGACCACTCCCATTCTCCACATAGATCTGGGGCGTGAGCGCGATGAGCTTAAACCGGAAAGTGATGGGGTAATCCATGACTCCAGAGAATGCCGAGTCTGCTCACAATCTCATCCGAAAAGTGAACTTCTCAAAAAACCCAGTTCGTGACGCCATCTTTAGATTTCCAGTCGAGCACCCGGCCTGATTGTTGCTAGCCTTGCTCTTCTCTGACCATGAATACATCCTCCCTGCCCTGGAAAGTTCTCTCTGCTCAAGCCGGTGCCAGCGTTTTGACGGATGGCTGGAACTTGGCCACCCTCGAGGCCGATGTCGAAGTGACCCGCAGCTTCAGCGTTGAAGTCGTGTTCGATGCCCCATTCCAATCCGCCCCAGTCGTCCACATCGGTCTGACAGGTTTTGATGTCGATCAAAGGGACAGTGCAAGACTCAAGGTTCAGGCAACTTCCATCTCCGAGTCCGGCTTCAACGCAGTCATCTCGACTTGGTCAAACACCCGTGTTTATGCTGTGGAGTTTCAGTGGATGGCTATTGGGGCTTGAAAAAAGCTAAAATTGAACCCGTTGCTCACCTGAGAAACGTTTCGTGAATTGTCCGGTTTGATGGGCATCTGCGGGATAGGTGGTGACGCAGTCCTTGAAGGTTCATCCTCAGGACAGGCGTTTCCTTTCTCTAACCTATGCTGAAGCATCTTATCGTCATCCTCTGCGGCCTTGGCTCCCTGCTACAGGCTGAGGTGCCTCTGGAACTGAAACCCAACACACGTTTGTGTTTGATTGGCAATTCATTGTTCGACCGGATGCGCGATGACGGCACCTTTGAAGCACTGCTTCAGCAACATTTTCCCAACCACCACCTCGTGGTGCGGAACCTGGCCTGGAGTGCCGACGAGGTGGCCCTGAGACCTCGTCCGGACGGTTTTGGTGATCTCAATCAGCACCTCACTGAACATCAAGCCGATGTCATCCTGGCGGCTTTCGGCTTCAATGAAAGCTTCAAAGGTCAAGCCGGTCTGGCCGAGTTTGAGACTCTCCTCAAAGCCTTCTTAATCGAGCTCAAGAGTCACCGTTACAATGGCCACTCAGCGCCCGAAATCGTCCTGGTGTCGCCCACTGCGGCGGAGGCTCCTCATGAGGATCTGAATGCTCAGATTCAGCTTTACAGCGAGGCCATGAAAAAGGTGGCCGCGGCAGAGGGAGTGGACTTCGCAGACGTCTTTACCCCTGGATTTCATACACCTTCGGAGTCACAGACCCAAACCACCCACACCATCAATGGAGTGCACCCCAATCAAAAAGGTTATGCCGCTTTCTCAGAGACTCTCTTCCGCGAGTTGTTCCAGGAAACAGCGCCGAAATTGAATGAAGCGGTGCGAGAGGCCGTGGTGGAAAAGGAGACCAAGTTCTTTCAGTATTATCGCCCGCTGAACTACTACTACATCAAAGGTGGCCGCGCCAAACCCTATGGCGTGGTGAATTTCCCCAACGAGTTGGAGAAGCTCAAGCAGATGGTGGCCAATCGAGATCAACTCATCTGGGATCTGGCTTCGGGCAAGACTCCAGCCCCCAGGGTCGCCTTTGCCGAGGGAGAAATCCAGAAACTGGTGGATGACTCGAAAACGCTACCCCTCCCTGAGATCACGGGTGACAGACCCATCAATGAATGGATGAGCCCTGAGGATGAACTGAAAGCCTTCAAGATTGATCCTCGCTTTGAAGTCTCTCTGTTCGCCAGTGAAGAAGACTTTCCCGACCTGTTCAAGAAACCCATCGCCATTCGGTTCGATACCAAGGGGCGTCTCTGGGTCAGCACCAGCATCACCTATCCGCAAATTTTACCCGGTCATGTGCCGGAGGATCAGATCCTCATCTTGGAGGATACCAATGGTGATCACAAGGCTGATAAATGCAGTGTCTGGGCGGACAAGCTGCATATCCCGCTCAGCTTTGAGTTCGGTAATGGCGGTGTCTATGTCTCGGATCAACCGAACCTCACCTTCCTCAAGGATACCGATGGAGATGGCAAAGCGGACTTCCGTGAAAAGATCCTCACTGGCTTCGGCACGGAGGACAGCCACCACGCGCTGCATGACTTTGCCTGGAGTCCCGAAGGGGATCTCATCTTCCGTGAGAGCCTCTTCCATCACAGCCAGGTAGAGACGCCTTACGGGCCGGTGCGGGCCCGTGAAAGCAGTTTCTTCCGATACACTCCAGCCACGGGTCGTTTGCAGACCTTTGGCAGCTACCTGAGCACCAATCCCTGGGGCATCACCTTTGATGATTGGGGTTTCCATGTCGGTAGCCATCCCATCTTTGCGGCTGCCGTTCATGCGCTCAATCCGCCTTACCCTGAGATCCATGTGCCAGCGGGCAGCTACTTCCCCGCCTACAGTGGCACATGCGGTCATGAGTTCCTCACCAGCTCTCTTTGGCCAGAGTCACTGCGTCATCAAAAGCACTTCATGAAAGTGCGCTACAAGCCCACCAACGAAGTGGAGTTGCACGAGTGGGTTCAGCAAGACAGCCACTTTGAAGAAAAGAAAGTCGGCATCGTCTTCCAAAGCACCAACCTCAGCTTCATCCCTGTCGATATTCAACAGGGGCCCGATGGAGCCATGTATGTGGCGGATTGGTACAACCCCGTTAAAGGTCACATGCAATACTCTCTGCGGGATACCCGCCGTGATAAAAAGAGTGGGCGCATCTGGCGAATCACGGCCAAAGACCGCCCCATGGAGGAGGCGCCCAAGATTGCAGGAGCAAGCATTCCCGAGTTGCTCAATCTGCTGAAAAGTGAGAACGACCGCACACGCTACCGTGCCAAGGAGGAATTGAGGGAAAAAGACTCCACCGAAGTACTAGCCGCCTTGCGGGAATGGCCGCGGCATAACGACCAGACCGCCAACCTCAATCATGACCTTGTGGAGAAACTCTGGTTATACCGCAGCCTTCGTTTTGGTGGCCACCCCACCGAGGAAGCCATGAAAGAGGAAGCTGCACTCATTCGCACTCTCGCAGAAAACAAAGATCCCAAGGTCCGCGCCAATGCAGCCCGAGCTCTGCGGTGGATTCCTAATGAGTGGACAGCGGAAAGCACGGATCAGCCCTCCTCTCTGCGCCTGCGCACGCTCCAATCAGCCGTCAACGACCCCGTCGGCCTCGTCCGACTCGAGGCTGCCATCGCCGCCAGCTACATCGGCACACCAGAGGCCCTGGAAACGGTGTTGGATCTCCTCAAGCATCCGATGGACGACTACCTGACCTATGCTCTGCGCACGGCGCTGGACAGCTACACGCTCCAGCCTTTGTGGAAAAGCAACACCGCATTCATGACCAAGCACCCCGAATTGGAGATCTTCCTGAAGGCCTCCGAACCGAAAAAACCCACTTGGCTGAGCAAAAAGAAGAAAGCCGGAAAACCTGACCCCTTTGACAGTCAGCTAGGCCTGCAACTCTTCACCATCAAAACGATCCCGGAAAGGCTTCTCTTCGATCTTCGTGAATTCAAGGTCAAGGCAGGCAGCCCCGTAAAGCTGGTTTTTGAAAACCCGGACGTCACACCACATAATTTGTTAATCGTGCAACCCGGCGCTGCCGATGAGGTCGGCATGGCAGGCAATGAAATGGCCAAGTCTCCTGATGGCATGAGCAAAGGCTTCATCCCCGATCATCCCAAAATCCTGCACCACACCAGAATGCTGATGCAGGACGAAGCCGAAACTCTCCGCTTTAAAGCCCCAGACACGCCTGGTCGTTACCCCTACATCTGCACATTCCCCGGTCACTGGCTCGTGATGAAGGGGGAAATGATCGTGGAATGATGCAACGCTATGAACCTGCGCGTCGTGCCGCCACGATGACCTCATCAGCGGCACCGTGCAGCATATCCGTCCACAGCTTTTCGCGGCTCGCCATCTTATCTGGCGACCAACGATTGCCAATGCTCGTGGCATCCAAGAGAACCACGAGTTCCGCATCCTGCTGTTGAGCCGTTAGAGCCAGTTTCACATCTTGCATGAAGCGCCGCTGTACTTCCGCTTCGGGAGTCGTTGCGAGATTGAAGACCACCACCGTCTTCGGACTATGGGGTTTCCATGAAGCCGCAAATTCATCTTCTTCCCCGAGCGGGACGTGAATCATCTCGGGCTCGATCATGGCCCCAAAACGTTCACGCACACCGCGGGTCCAGACTTCGCGATGCGCGGGGGAAGCATCCGTAGCATGGATCAGGATGGTGATGATCTCCTGCCCACCTTCGACAGAGCGCAGAGTCCGTTTCAGGTAAGAGCGCCAGCCGAGATGGCGCACGCGCTTAGCCAGCACCATGTGCGCACGCCAGACGGTCAATCCGGCAAGCAGAAGCCGCGGCACCATGATAAACAGAAAAAGCGTGCCCGCATAGAGATGAATCCACGGCAATGCAGGAGCGGGGCTCGCCGTCACGCCCCCCGTGCGGTGCATCGCCGGGAGCTGATTGAGGGGCAGTTCCAGTTTTAAAACCTGAGCAGCAGGCTGAAACAACGTGCCAAAGAAAGTCTCCGCGCCGGACTCCGAAAGTAAGGTGCTCTCCCATACCGCACGATATTCCTGAGCCCAGCCACGCGCATACAATCCGGCAACGCTTCCGAGGGCCAACATCGCCGCTGCCACATGCATCCAGGCCCGCAACCGCCGCTGCAGCCGCTCCATGGCAGGGGCTCCAGCCAGCAAGGCAAAACGCTGATCCACCGTCAGGCCCGTCAAAGTTTCTCCATCGCCCGAGCGTTCGTTATTGACCGGCGAAACCACTCTCGAGAGCCATTCGACAAAACTTCCACCTTTGGTTGCCTGCGGAGCGGGCATCAGTTCCCAGATCAGTGCCAAGATCATCACTACCGCATTCCACAACAGCAATCCCACGAGGGGTAATGCCAGCAGATTGAACTCGGCTGACTGTCCTAAACCAGACAGCGCATAGCCGATCACCAAAGCCAGTGCCCAGCCTGCAACCGCCCACGACCAGCGGCCACGAACCGTCACCAGACGATCCATGACCCGGACCAGAGAGCCACTCCAGCCAATCACTTCCCGCTCCAGCCATTGAGCCCTTTTATGTAAAAACGCGGCTTCTCGTGCATTCACAGGCTCGCCTTTGACGTCATCTGCGAGGAGACCTCCCCGAGTCCGCGCCGTCGCCTCACGACGCCGTTCCTCAGACAATATTGCCCCGTCCGCATCCCCTTCTTCTAGGGCGCGCCAGCGCAGGATGCTCTGCCAGTCATTCCAGTCCATGCGCGTCGTTCTCAGCCGTGTTTCAATCGAATATCCTTAATACCTAAATTCTTTAGCTTGGCTTGCAGCCGTTTCAAGATCCGAGGGCGCTCCATGGCCAAAGCATGGTGAATCGTGGGTTGTAAGACCCGAACCATTAAAACGCCTCGCTGAATGGAATCTGGGCGAGAATGCTGAAACAAGAAATCACCAACGATCTCTTTCCAAGCAGAGAGAATCTCTTCTAGTTTTAGTCGATCCCCAATTCCCGCTTCAGCAACGATCTTCCCGACCAAGTCTGCCGCAGAAAATGTGGGCAGATTCTGGAGAGGCCCATCCTCCACCCCACGCCACGCCGCGATGAGAGCGTGCCGACGACGCTGCGCGAAAGTGGGAAAGCGATTGGACATGTCCGAATGATGCGCGGGCCGAAGGAGAAATGCCAGAGGGAAATCCATTCCATGGCGCGATTCCTACTCATTCGGAGTTGCTTGCTCCATCAGCCGTTTGAAAGCTCAACCCATCGCAAAAAATCGGCGGATCGGCGATGATTTGACGTCCTTCACACACGATTCTTTGCGCCTGTGACGAGGGCTATCGACGTATGATTTGCTCCAGGCTGCCTGGATAAGGGTATATTTCTTGACCTGAGAGGCGGAGAAAGCCCTCCTCGCTTGCCAAGTCGTGCATCCTCTCCAAAGTAGGCAGCCCGACTATTATCCCGCCAGGGATCATGGCCGGTTTCTTCGTCTTCTTTTCCCGTTATGTTCGAGTGG
Source organism: Prosthecobacter debontii (assembly GCF_900167535.1). Taxonomy (NCBI): domain Bacteria; kingdom Pseudomonadati; phylum Verrucomicrobiota; class Verrucomicrobiia; order Verrucomicrobiales; family Verrucomicrobiaceae; genus Prosthecobacter; species Prosthecobacter debontii. The sequence continues at coordinate 8,827 of NZ_FUYE01000032.1, read as the reverse complement.
ATCATCAAAAAAATCATCGGCACGAAAAACCAGCGCACTGTCAAGCGCTTGCAACCGGTCGTGGCCGAGATCAATCGCATCGAAGCTCAGCTTCAGAACGAATCTGACGATGCTCTGCGCGAACGAGTCGCCCGCTGGAAGGAACAGTTTCGGGCCTTCCACACTCCACGATTCCTGGGGGGGGTTTCCCTTCGCATTGCCGATGAAGAAACGGTCGAAGCCTGTCTGCGCCACATCGCAGGTTATTTCGCTGCGCTGAAACCGCATTTTCCGTCCTTGGACGGCAGCTATCTGGCCGAAGAGGCTTGGAAATCCGCTACTTTCGAAGACAAAAAAGCCCGAATCGACACGGCCCGCGAAGCCTGGAATGAAATCCAGCCCAAGTTTGCCGCCATCATCGCCAAGATCCTCAATGACATCCTGCCGGAAGTCTATGCGGTGGTGAAAAGCGCCGCCCGCCGTCTCTGCGGTCAGGAGCACATGGTCTGCGATACCCCGCTGAAGTGGAACATGGTTCACTTCGATGTGCAGCTCATCGGTGGTATCGCCCTGCATCGCGGGATGATCGCTGAGATGGCCACAGGTGAAGGTAAAACCCTCGTAGGAACACTCCCCGTGGCTCTCAATGCCCTGACGGGTCGTGGCGTCCACGTCATCACCGTCAACGATTACCTCGCTCGTCGTGACTCCGAATGGATGGGGTACCTCTACAAATTCCTCGGCCTCACCGTGGGGTGCATCCAGAACGACCAACCGAGCCACATCCGCCGTGACCAATACACGGCTGACATCACCTACGGGACGAACAGCGAGTTCGGCTTTGATTACCTGCGTGATAACGGCATGGCCTCCAGCAAGGAGCAGCAGGTGCAGCGTGGTCACTACTTCGCCATTGTGGACGAAGTGGATTCCGTGCTCATCGATGAAGCCCGCACACCGCTCATCATCAGTGGTCCCGTGGCGGGTGCCGAAAGCACCCACCAGTATGAGCGCTACAAGCCTCTGGTCGAACAATTGGTTCGCCGCCAAAACACACTCTGCAACAGCCTCGTCGCCGAAGCCAAAGAAGACGCTAAAAATGGTGAACTCGAAGTGGCGGGTCGCAAGCTCTATCAGGTGAAACTCGGGCAGCCGAAAAACCGCGCCCTCATGCGCTGTATGGAAGATCCCGAGCTTCGCCGCGCCATTGAGAAGGCCGAGCTAAAAATGTATGAGGACACTCAGAAGAAGGACCTCTTCGAACTCAAAGAAGGCCTGTTTTTCTCCATTGAAGAGAAGAGCCATGATGCCGATCTGAGCGAGAAAGGCCGTAACTTCCTCAGCCCAGACGAGCCCGATGCCTTCGTGCTTCCAGACCTTGCCACCATCTACTCAGAAATCGATGGTGACCCATCCCTGACGGATGCTCAGAAGGTTCAGAAGAAGAACGAAATGCAGGATCGCCTGTCTCACCAGGGCCAGCGCATCCACCAGATCAGTCAGCTTCTCCGTGCCTACTGTCTTTATGAAAAAGACGTGGAGTATGTGGTGGAAGAAAACAAGGTCGTCATCGTGGACGAACAAACCGGCCGTAAGATGGCGGGTCGCCGCTGGAGCGATGGTCTTCATCAGGCGGTGGAAGCCAAGGAAGGCGTGCAGATCGATGCCGAGACTCAGACTCTCGCCACCATCACCATTCAGAACTACTTCCGCCTGTATGAAAAACTGGGCGGCATGACTGGCACCGCTGAAACCGATGCCGCTGAATTTCATGACATCTACGGTCTGGATGTGCTGACCATCCCCACCAACCGCTCGGTGCGCCGCGTGGATCAAAATGACAGCATCTTCAAGACCCGCCGTGAAAAATACAATGCGGTGATCGAGATGATCAAAGAGCGCCATGTCAAAGGCCAGCCCATGCTGGTCGGCACCGCCAGTGTGGAAGCTTCCGAGACTGTCAGCCGCATGCTTAAGCTCCAAAAGATCCCGCACTCCGTGCTGAACGCCAAGTATCACCGCCAGGAGGCCGAGATCGTCGCCCGTGCTGGGCAGCGCGGAGCCGTCACCATCTCCACCAACATGGCTGGTCGTGGCACGGACATCAAGCTGGGGGAAGGCGTGGGTGAACTCGGAGGTCTGCTCGTGCTTGCCACCGAGCGCCACGAATCCCGCCGGGTGGACCGTCAGTTGCGCGGTCGTTGCGCACGTCAGGGTGACCCAGGTGAAAGCAAGTTCTTCATCAGCTTTGAAGACGATCTCATGCGCAATTTCGGCGCGGCGGATCGCATGACCAAAATCATGGAACGCTTCGGTATGGCCGAGGGCGAAGAGCTTCAGCACCCATGGTTGAATCGTTCGGTCGAAACCGCTCAGAAGCGTGTCGAACAGCGCAACTACACCTGGCGTAAGCGCGTCCTGGAGTATGACGATGTCATGAACCAACAGCGTGAGGTCATTTACGAATGGCGTAACGATGTGCTGGAGAGCAACGATCCACGACTGCTCATCAATGAAGCCGTGGAAAAAGGCCTCAAAGAACGCATGGAGGAATTCCTTCCTAAAGAAAAAGGCGGGGACTTCGTGCCGGATTATGAGAACCTGCTGCAGTGGGTGAACACCACCTTCCCGATCGGCCTGCGTGAGTTTGATGACGAATTCAAGGCCCTGGATTTCGAAGGCCAGTTTGAGTTTCTCAAAGACAAGATTTTCAGCGCCTACGACATCAAGGTGAATGGCGCCAATCCTCAGGCACTCCAAGAGATCGAGAAGATGATTCTGCTGAATGCGATTGATCGCCTGTGGCAGGAACATCTTTATGCCCTGGATGCCCTCAAAGAAGGCATCAGCCTGCGGAGCTATGGTCAAAAAGATCCTCTCATCGAGTTCAAGCAGGAAGCCTTCACCATCTTCTCCGACCTGATGCGCAACATCAATGGTGAGGTCCTGGGTAATCTCTTCCGCAGCACGCAGCAGCTTGCAGCTTTTGAACAGTTCCTGGCCCAGATCGCCATGATGCAGCAGTCGGGTTCTCTTCCCGCACCTCAGCCCCAGCAACAGCCTGCGGCTCCAGAACCCGCACCTCAGCCAAAGCCCCACAATCCTGCGGCGGATGGTCCGAAACTGATTCTTCCTTCGGCCATGCCTGCTCGTAAACCGATGGCGACAGTAGGCCGCAATGACCCTTGCCCTTGCGGAAGTGGCAAGAAGTTCAAAAACTGCTGCGGTCGCCTAGCTTAACATCGAATTGCATTAACCACCACTCTCATGGACGAAACGGCTCTCCAATCTGCTCTTTCCAATCCCCAAAACCTCGGGGAGATGCCGGATGCTGATGCCGTGGGCACCGTAGGTTCTCCTGACTGCGGTGACATGGTCCGCATGTGGCTCAAGTATAGGGAGAAAGATGGCAAGAAGGTCATTGATAAAGCCAGCTTCCAGAGCTTTGGCTGCCAGACCGCAATTGCTGTAGCCAGCCTTGCCACCGAGCTCATTCGTGGCAAAACGAAGGAAGAAGCCCTGAGCCTGAGTGCGGAAGAACTCAGCGCTCCGCTGGGGCCACTTCCACCCATGAAGATTCATTGCGGGCAGATGGTCGAAGGCGCCCTCAAAGCGGCACTGGAGTCTGAGACAGCAACGGCAGAGGCTACATCGGTGACGTTGCCAGATTCGACAGGCACGTTGGTGGATAGTCTCAATGCCGCAGGAAAAACCGCCGGCAAGATCAAGATTGTTTTGCACTGATTGTGCAAAACGCATGGGATTAAATCCATGCAGAACGCCCAATGCACGGCCTCGATAACAGTGCATAGATCGCTCTCCCTGCGATAGGGAGCAGATTTTCGCGCGGCACGGCCCTTGCAAAGGGGGATGAGTCCAAGGTCAATCAACCTCATACTCCCTATGAAATTGCTCACCAGCCTCGCTGCGATCGTTCTGGTCGCTTCCGCTTTGCCAGCCCAAGAAATCGATCCCAATCGATTCGGCACACTAACGTTCTACTTCGAGAACGATTTGTTCGGCAGCACCGATGAAAACTACACCAACGGTGCACGCATCAGTTGGACCTCGCCCAATCTGAAACGCTTCGGCGATGACTCGACCGCTGGCGGGTTGGCGGGTCTTTTTGATGATGTGAGTTGGACGGGAAACTCCACTTATGAACGTAACGTCGCCATCTCCATCGGTCAGAGCATGTTCACACCGCGTGATGTCGATTCTTATGACCTTGTCAAAGATGAACGTCCCTATGCCGGCTGGCTTTACATGGGGATGGGCCTGATCTGGAAAAATGACCGGGTCAAAAACAGCCTCGTCTTTAACATCGGCGTCGTCGGCCCCTGGTCCTTTGCGGAAGAGACTCAACGCCTCGTTCACGAAGCTCTCGACCAAGACTATCCAAACGGATGGGATAACCAACTGCACAATGAGCTAGGTATCACCGTTTCCTATGAGCGTATGTGGCGTATCCGCGACCGCGAAGACAATCATGGCTTTGACTGGGACATCCTCCCCTACGCAGGGGTCACGCTCGGTAACGTCATGACCCATGGCTCACTCGGCACGGAACTGCGCTGGGGGTATAATCTTCCTGATGACTTCGGCACAGGAGCCATCACTGAAGCCTCTACCACACCGACTGCAGTGGAGAGCCCTTATTTGGCCAAATCCTGGAATCGCCGTTTTGGCTTTCACTTCTTCGTCCGGGCCGAAGGCCGGGCCGTTGCACGCAACATTTTCCTGGATGGCAACACGTTCACGGATAGCCATTCCGTGGATAAATACCCCTTTGTCGCTGATCTCTCCGCCGGTTTTGCCATCAACTGGAAAAACACCAAGCTGAGCTACGCTTACATCTATCGCACCAAAGAGTTCCGTGGTCAGGAAGACGAGCAGATCTTCGGTTCGATCACGCTCAGCTTCAATTTCTAAACGCTTTGTTGGGTCGTCATCGAGGTGAACGAAGGCGCGTTGTCGTGTTCGTTCACCCTTCCTTTTGTAAGGGTGGGCTGGGCTCCATCGACGCAGGCAGACTGGCTCCGCCTTCCGGCTGCGCATCCTTAACCATCAAGGCACCGAGGCAAGCCACCCAGGCAGCAAGTATACCACTGAAGGGCTCGAATAAAATCCCCGCCCAGGCCAGCGAAACCGTCAAACTCACGGTCAAATAACTCAGACCTAACAAAAAGGCGATCTTACGCCACAGAGCCTGCATTTCCAGGCCTACCCAAGCGCAGAGAAACGCATAAACCGTGTAGCAACCGTATTGCAGCCAAAGGCATGGTTTAATTCCTCCCGCAGGTAAGACAATGAGGCGTGGTAATGCCTTTCCTAACCAAGCCGCAACTTCGGGGAAGAAACCGAACTGATAGAGAGCGAGCAACGGCACACAGACGAGAATACCGATGAACATGATGCTGGCGCGATGACGAGGTGCCATGAAAATCAAATGGGGGTAGAATCAGACTGACGATACGATGCCACGACCAGATCACTCAAGAACTTATCGGGCCGCTCCACGGCTTCGCGGTCAACGTGAAACGCCTTTTGCCCCGTGCTCCGTGAGACGAGCTGTAACCCGAAGGGGTAGTCCTTAAACAAACGGTCGCACAGAGCATCCACGCTGATGCCCTCTCGCTCAGCTCTCAGCACCAGTGCTTTCACCGCCCCGGCATCGAGAACCAATTCCAGACCATGCTCACGGGCAAAGTTTGCCGCGAAGGCATGAACGATGTCCGAGCGGGCATCATTACCAAACGCCTGCGCATCGGAGCGGCAGCGCTCCAGAGCCGTTTTTGGATCTTTGACCAAAGTAGCATCCACAATCAAGTCCGGAAGACCAAGGCTCGGCAGCTCGAATTTGAAATCGCGGAGCACCTTTTCCCAGGCAGTGACCAGTCCACGTGCGCCCGTCTTCTCCTCAGCCGCGCTCTCAGCCACGGCACGCAGGGCATCGTCTTCGAAGACCGTCCTCACCCCATACGCGTGGAACTCACGCTCATACTGGCGGATAAGACTCCCCTCACTGTTCTTCATGATCTGGAAGAGATCGTCCGCACTGAGCGTGTCACAAAACACCCGCACCGGTAGACGCCCGATGAATTCCGCCTCGAACCCGTAATCGATAAAATCTCGAGTGCGGGCATCACGCAGCATATCTTCCGGCTTCACCTTCTCAGCCATCATGGCGCCAAAGCCGATGGAGGCCTTGGTTTGACGTTTTTCAATGATCTTCTCCAGGCCTGAGAAAGCTCCGCTGACGATGAAAAGAATGTTACGTGTATTGACCACCTCGCGTCCGGTGCGCCCCTTGCGGGTATCGAACATCATCTGCATCTGACTGCGCATGTCGTTAGGCGCATAGAGTGGCACTTCGGTCTCCTCCATCAGTTTCAGCAGAGCGGTCTGCACCCCACGTCCACTGACATCCCGGCCGATGCGCCCCTCACCTCCTGTCGCCAATTTATCGATCTCATCCAGATAGATGATGCCGTGCTGTGCCAGCTCGACATTCCCACTGGCCTTAGCCACCAGATCCCGCACGAGATCATCCACATCAGCGCCCACATAGCCGGTTTCGCTGAACTTGGTGGCGTCCGCCTTCACGAACGGCACCCCGATCAAGTCGGCGATGTGCTTCACAAGATAGGTTTTCCCCACCCCGGTCGGGCCTGTGATCAGGACATTTTGTTTGGTGAATTCGAGAGGCGAGGCGCCTTTCTGCTTCCGGTGCTCTCGGAGCATCCGCGCATGGTTGTAGTGATCACAAACCGCTGTCGCCAGCACTTTCTTGGCCTCGTCTTGGCGGATGACGAAACGATCCAAGTAAGCTTTGATATCCGCAGGTCTGTAGTGAAAATCATACGTCGCGGTGGCTTCTTCTTCCACAGGCGGGCCTTCTTCGGGCGTCTCCGCTGGAGCCATCCCACCGAGGCCTGGATCGATACGTGAGAACACCACCTGCCCTCCTAAGCTGTTCTTGATGAAGTCCTCCAGCTTCTTCGTGATCTCGTCCGGCGAGGGAGGAGATGACGGAGACTGGGGAGGATTGGGTGGGTCCTGGGGGGTATCACTCATGTCGAAATCTTCGCGATTCAGCGGGGAAAGACAATGTCTTATTGGATATTCCCTATTCGACATGGCGCATTCCCTGCGCTTATGGAATAGCTTTCGTCGGTTATGTCTCCTGCCATCCTGAATGTGTTCAACCGTTACCGTTTCCCGGGCGGGGAGGAACATTCCGTCGAGAGGATACGTGCGCATCTGGGCATGCGCTACCCGATGACGCTGTGTTCTTATGAGAGCCAGGAGTGGACGGGACCGCAGGCCCCTAGCACCTTTTCTCAGGCTTGGCGCTTGTTTTACAATCCTGAGGGCAAGCGGCGCTTCGAGGCCTGTATCGAGCAGGGGCGTCCGGCAGCAGCCGTATTCCACAATATCTATCCGGTCGGCTCACCCGCCCTCTACCGCAGTGCGAGGCAGCGTGGCTTACCCGTTCTACAGTACTTACATAACTACCGCCCCTTTTCCGTCGGAGGCAGTCTTTATTCCCGAGGGCAGTTGCTGCCTGATCCGCTCTATGGCAGCTACCGGACCGAAGTCATGCAAGGTGCCTGGATGGGCTCTATCACCCGCAGTGCGGCCATGGCTCTGCTGCTGAAGCTTCTCCACGCCAGCGGCTGGCTGAATGCCGTTCACACCTGGATCGCCATTTCCGACTTTATGCGCGAACGATTGGTCGAGGCCGGAGCGGTTCACCCAGATCGTATTGTCACCCTTCGTCATGCTTGGGATGCCCTTCCTCAAGCCCCCGAGAAACAGGATGCCGGTTATTATCTCTTCCTGGGCCGTTTGATCGAAGAAAAAGGCATTCCCACGCTCTTGACCGCTTGGGACCAACTTTACCAGAAACTCGGCAAGGCGACCCCTCGTCTGCACATTGCGGGGGAAGGCCCCTTGGCAGGTTTGATCACGGAACATTCGCGCCGCAATCCCTACATCTGCGCCTTGGGTAAGGTGGGCGGTAACACGAAGGCGGATCAACTCCTGCGTTGCCGTGCTGTCGTGATTCCCTCGGTCTGGTGGGAACCGCTCGGCCTCGTCACGTATGAGGCCTACGATTACGCCAAGCCAGTGCTGGCCGCACGATCCGGCGGCCTCACTGAAACCGTGATTCCTGGGCAGACTGGATTCCTCCACACACCCGCCGACGTCGAAAACCTCGTGCAAGATGTGCTGACTCTTGAAAGTATGGCACCGATTCAACGCCTCACCATGGGGGACCGAGGCCGCCACTGGCTGCGAACCGAGGCCCATCCCGAGGTGTGGTTAAACCGCTTCGATAAAATTCTCCAGCATGCGCTCAGCAAAAAGCCGAGGTGAAGATGTTCTAGTGTGCTGTCAGACAAGTTCCCTGCATAAATATTGGACCGTTCCGAGGATTAAATCAGCCGGGGCAGTCCAAGTGAAAGGCTTGGGCTTTCCATTGTGCTCCACTAGATAGTCACGGAGGGCCTGCTCTAGTTGAGCCACGCTACGCTGTGAAAGCTGCTGCGACGCAGCTTGCGCATCGTCAAATCGGAGAAGAAACGCTCCACTTGGTTTAGCCATGAGGAATAGGTGGGAGTGAAATGCAGCTGCCAGCGTGGATGGCGAGCAAGCCACGCTTTGACTGCTGCAGTGCGATGCGTGGCATAGTTGTCGAGAATGGCGTGTATTTTCAACCCTCTAGGCACCTGCCTCTCAACAGTGCGCAAGAAGCTCAGAAACTCCTGCTGTGTGTGCTTTCGATGTGTTTTGCCGATGACTTCACCGGTGGCCACATTGAGCGCAGCAAACAGTGAGGTGG
>NZ_FUYE01000031.1 GCF_900167535.1 Prosthecobacter debontii | reverse complement strand
TAGGTGCATAATAAGGAGTCGTTGAGTTCATGCTTGTATGCGAACATGGCAGGCCGTGAAGGGTCTGATGGTTCAGGTAACTGTGCGAACATGAGCGACGAGCGGAGAGGGCGGTTCAAACTCCAAAAGACCTAACTTGGGCAAGCCCAGGATGGTCAAGCGCACGCACGAACACGCACTCCCCGTGGCCCAGGCAGGGGTGGCCACCCCTGCCTGGGCCAACTCATCGCAGAGACGGAAGCAAAGCTTCCCTCAGGCAATCAAGCAACATACAAGCGCACGCGTCCTCGCGTGCAGTCAGCGGCGTCTCGCGGGAAACCGTTATTGATGAACATAGGTCGTTGGACATAGCATCGCTCAAGAACGGTCTTCGGCGAGGACGCCGCAGACTGCACGCGGGACGCGTGCGCTCCAGTTCCGATCCTACGCTACGCCCGCGGATGCGCGGCATCATAGACCTCCTTCATCCGCTGGGTGGAGACGTGGGTGTAGATTTGCGTGGTGCTGAGGCTGGCATGGCCCAGCAGTTCCTGCACGCTGCGCAGATCGGCACCGTTGTTAAGCAGATGAGTGGCGAAGCTGTGCCTCAGCTTATGCGGTGTGACATGCACAGGCATGCCGGACTTTTTCCAATACTTCTCCACCACATCCCCAATCGCCTGGGTGGTGATGCGCTTGCGCAGCTTGCTCAGAAACAGCGGCCCACTGTGCACGCCCGCTTTAACCCGATAGCGCTGGATCGCCTCCATCGCAGGTGTGCCGATGGGCAGAAGGCGTTCCTTGCTTCCCTTACCGAAGACCCGCACCGTATCGCTGTAGCTATCCACATCTTCGACATTGATGCCCGCCAGTTCACTCAGGCGCATGCCTGTGCTGTAAAACAGCTCCAGGATCGCCGCATCCCGTTCAGGGGCCCACACCGGTGCTGCCTTTTCCTTTTCCAGCTTCATCGGCAGATCCAGCATGTCAGTGATCTGTGTGACCGTGAGCACCACCGGGAGCTTCTTCTCTTGTTTGGGAAGCTGCACATCGAGCAGCGGATTTTGCGTCCAGCCCTGGCGGCGAGTCAGCCATTTAAAAAACGAACGCAGCGCCGCAAACCGCAGCCGAATGGTCGCCCGCCCCATCTCCTGCTTCATCAGCTCGAAGAGATAACGCCGGAAATCCTCTGCCGTCAGGGCCTCCCACGACGTAAAGTTTTTGTGCCCCCGCCGAAACTCCCGCAGCGCATGCGCATAGTTTTCCAGCGTCCGGTCCGACGACCGCCTCTCCACCTCCATGAACTGGAGAAAAGCCTGGCTGAGAGGATCGGACGCAGGAGTGGACATGGGGCATGTGACCAGTAATCAGTTTTTAGTGTTCCGTAAACAGGGATCACTGGTCACCAGCCACGGTTTACCAATCACTGCCCCATTTGACTCCCGGCCCGCTTTCCCGTAACCTCTCCTCCCCCATGCTCACCAAGCGCATCATTCCCTGTCTCGACGTCAAAGAAGGCCGTGTGGTCAAAGGCACGCAGTTCCTGCAACTGCGGGACGCTGGTGATCCGGTCGAGTGCGCCAAGGTTTACAACGCCCAAGGCGCGGATGAACTGGTCTTCCTCGACATCACCGCCAGCCATGAGGAGCGCAAAACAATGGTGGATGTGGTGGCCCGCACCGCCGAGTCCTGCTTCATGCCTTTGACCGTGGGCGGTGGCATCCGCACCGTGGCCGACATGCGTGAGATGCTTTTGGCCGGAGCCGACAAGGTAGGCATCAATACCGCTGCCGTGAAGACCCCCGAGGTGATTGATGCAGCCGCTGAAGCCTTTGGTTGTCAGTGCCTCGTCGTGGCCATTGACGCCAAGCGCAATGATAAGGGTTCCTGGACTGTTTACACCCACGGCGGGCGCAACCCAACCGAACTGGATGCTGTGGAATGGGCTGCGGAAGTGTGCCGTCGTGGTGCAGGCGAGATCCTACTCACGAGTATGGACTCGGATGGCACCAAGGCCGGTTACGACATCGCCCTCACCCGTGCGGTGAGTGAAGCCGTGACCATCCCCGTGATCGCCAGTGGCGGTGCCGGCAATCTCCAGCACATGGCCGATGTGCTCAGCCAAGGCAAAGCCGATGCGGTCCTGGCCGCCAGCATCTTCCACTTCGGTGAATACACCGTGGGAGATGTGAAACAGTTTCTTGGGCAGCATCAGGTGCCAGTGCGATTGGTGTAAAACCTTCACCTCTGCGCGAAGCGTCCCGGAGTGCGGTGACATAGAGTCAAGAGCATCTTGCCTCGACGACACCGCTCTGAGTTCCATGGTCCCCCATCGCGCTCGCTGAACGCTCTACGGAGTCAAGCCTTACGTAAAGTCACAGGGCCTTGCGAATCTGCTCCACAGATTCCAGAGCCTCCTCGATGCTGTCCCCCAGCACGGTGTAGTGCCCCATCTTGCGCTTCGCTCGGGCGCTGGCTTTACCGTACAGGTGCAGCTTCGCTTTCGGATGATTCAGCACAGGTGACCAATCGGGATGCACATGCTCGGACGGCCAGACATCGCCTAACAAATTAACCATCACCGCTGACGTGTGCTGGCTGGGGTCCCCCAGAGACAGGCCACAGATAGCCCGCATCTGCTGCTGGAACTGGTTCGTGATGCAGGCATCGATGGTGTAGTGCCCGCTGTTGTGGGGACGTGGAGCGATCTCATTGACCAGCACCTTGCCTTCCGCCGTTACAAACAGTTCCACCGCCATGGTGCCCACGTAGTCCAGACCTTCAGCCACGGCTTCCCACAGCTCCAGGGCTTGTTCCAGGATCGCAGGCTCCACACGAGCGGGAGCAATCGTGACATCCAGGATGTGATGGGCGTGCTGGTTTTCCACCACCCCATGCGTGGCCATGCGGCCATCCACACTGCGGGCTCCGACCACGGAGATTTCACACACGAACGGCACCCACTGTTCCACCACGGCATGATGGCCCTCGAAGGCTTTCCAGGCCTCGACCAAATCGGTGTCGGCATTCACCTTGCACTGCCCTTTGCCATCATAGCCAAAAGCGGCTGTTTTGATCACACAGGGACGGCCTAACTCTGCCACCGCCGCTTCCAGCCCCGCGCCGGTTTCCACGATGCGAAACTCGGCACAGGCGATGCCGTTCTCCCGTAGAAAGAGCTTTTCCCGCTCACGATGCTGGGTGGTATAGATCGCCTTGCGGCCAGGACGCAGCGGTTTCACCGCCTCCACGGCTTGCAGACAGGCATCAGGGATGTTTTCAAACTCGGCCGTCACCACATCCACCTGAGAAAGAAAGCCCCTCAGCGCCTCGGCATCGTCATAGTGAGCATTGATCTCCACATCGGCAAATTGACCCGCCGGGCACCCGGTGGGTTCATCGGTGAAAATGACCACCCGATAGCCGCTGCGGCGTGCCTCCAGGGCAAGCATACGTCCGAGCTGGCCGCCGCCGAGAACGCCGATGGTGGAAGGAGGAAAGAAGGAAGACATGAGAAAAAAGGAGAAAGAGCGTTGCAAGTCCGTGGTCAACCGTCAAGAGGTCAGGCCTCTCGAACAAAAGACAGGCGGCAACTGGGGCATCGCCTTTAGGCGGGATCTGCCCGACGTCGAGATGATTTGTTCGGCCATCCTCCCTGGACCTTAATACGGAGGGCCTTTTTCAGTTCGGAGCACCGCTTTTAGGCGGAATCACCGCCGTTTCGATCTCCCCACTTTCCGGCTGAAGCCGGGGCTCCGAACGCTGAACCCCGAACTCCGAACATCCCCCCCCTACTTCTCCAACTCCGCTTGGCTTTCCAGCACCTTTGCGGTCTGTTTTTCTCGGAAAGCCTTCAGTTTCTCCGCCAGTTCTGGCTGCTCATTGGCCAGCATGGACACGGCAAAGAGCCCTGCATTCGTAGCCCCCGCATTGCCGATGGCAAAGGTGGCCACAGGGATACCGCCGGGCATCTGCACGATGGAGTAGAGGCTATCCACACCGCTAAGAGCCTTGCTCTGCACGGGCACACCCAGCACAGGCAGGGTGGTCATGCTGGCCGTCATTCCGGGCAAATGGGCCGCTCCACCCGCCCCCGCAATGATGCACTTAAGGCCGCGGGACTGAGCCGTGGTGGCATAGTCGTAAAGAAGTTGTGGAGTGCGGTGCGCGCTGACGACTTTTTTTTCAAAAGGCACGCCAAAATCGGCCAGCACGCGGGCCGCATTTTCCATAGTAGGCCAGTCTGAACTGGAACCCATGATGATACCGACAAGGGGAGAATTCATGAAGGGCAACTAGCCTGAAGAAAACATCATCGCAACTATTTGCAAAACAGTCGCAACGTTTCCATGATAAGAGATATGTCCTTCCGCGAAAAACTAGAGAAACGCATTGCAGCCACCGGGTCGAACCTCTGCGTCGGCCTCGACCCCCGCATGGATCTCGCTGACGAAGCAGCCAAGCGGTTCATTATCAAGGTCATCGAAGAAACGGCATCCCATGCAGCCGCTTTCAAGCCCAACTCCGCTTACTACGAAGCGAAGGGCTGGCAAGGCATGAGAATTCTCGCTCAGGTCCTCAAAGAGATTCCGAAGGACATCCCCGTGATTTTTGACGTGAAGCGTGGTGATATTGGCGAGACCCAGGGCTATTACGCAAAGTCTGCCTTCGATGCATATGGCGTAGACGCGGTCACTCTAAATGCTTATATGGGTAGCGATACCCTGGAACCTTTCCTAAAATATCCCGACAAAGGCATCTACCTCCTTGGGGTCACCTCGAACCCAGGCGCGAAAGACATTGAACTGCAACCCTCTGGAGACCGGAAAGTCTTTGAACTCGTGGCGGACATGACAGGGGTCAGTCCTCAAGTCGGCTTGGTTCTGGGCCTCACGAACGCTGCAGATGACGTCCTCGCACGCACACCCGATGTGCCCCTGCTCATCCCCGGTCTCGGTGCCCAGGGGGGAGATCTCAGCGCCCTGAAAGGCAGCGCTCGCAAAGCCCCCCTCCTGGTGAATGTCTCACGCGGCATCATGTATCATAATGACCCACGCAGCAGCTTCGGCACCGTAGCCGCAGATTGGAAGCTACGCATCCGCGAGGCCATCGCTTAACCCCAGCCCCTCGTCTCCCCTCCTCGCGCCCTCCTTGTTTCGCAAAGAGGGCGTTCTTTTTGGCCTCGGAATGCATCCGCAGTGACAAGAACGGCACGCATTCTCCACTTGCGAGTTAACCGCGCCGAGTAATCTAGGCGCTCTCCAACCCCATCCATGATTCTCGACCTTCGGGATTATCTGCGCACTCCCTTGCAACGCGGAGCCTATCGCATTGTCGGCCCCATGGTGGATCGTGGTCTAGGACTGCGGGGCCTGGACGAGATCTACAACGGGGCTTGTGAACGGCAAAAAACGCACCCCGAGGGGGAAAGCTGCAAGGGCTGGTTCGAGTGCGTCTTGAAAAGCATGGACGCCAGTGGTGACGTGGTCACCGCTCCCGACTTCGAGTTTCCTCAAAACGGCCCCCTCATCGTCATTGCCAACCATCCCTACGGCATTCTCGATCCCGTCCTGCTCGCCCATTACGTCGCGAGCCACCGCTCCTCGGTGAAGGTGATGACGAACTCCATGCTGGCGGCCTTCCCGGCCCTCCGCCCGCACATCATCCCGGTGAATCCCTTCGGAGGAGAAGACGCCGCCCGCAGCAACGTCGGCGCCATGAAGGAGGCCCTGAAGCACCTCAAAGCCGGCGGTGCGCTGATCATTTTCCCCGCCGGTGAAGTGGCTGGCTATAAGCCTGGCTCGGGCATTCAGGAGCCCGTTTGGAGCGCCCATGTCGGATCTCTCGTTAGGCGCACTCAGGCGACAGTGCTGCCAGTCTTTTTCCCTGGCACCAACAGTACCCTCTTCCACGCCGCTGGGCTCATCCACCCCCGTCTCCGCACCGGTCTGCTCCTGCGTGAGTTTTGTAACAAGCGGGGCAGCCACATCGAGATGCGGGTGGGCACCCCCATCACCTACGGTCGCTTGCGCAAGTTCGAGGATGATGAATCCCTGACCAAATACCTGCGCATTCACACCTTCATCCTGGACAATCGCCGTCGGGATAAGAAAGCTCCCACCCGCCCTCCTCAGGCCGAATGGACCCGCGAGACCGCCCTCGCCGCAGAGCACCAGCAGCGCATCATCCGCGAGGTGCAGACCCTGCATGAACGCGGGTGCAAGCTGGTGAGCCAGGGCAATCTCAGCGTCTATTGCGCTCACTCCCACGAGATCCCGGATACCCTTCATGAGATCGGCCGCCTGCGTGAGGTCACCTTCCGCGCCGTCGGTGAAGGCACCGGCCAGGAAGTGGACCTGGACAAATACGACCGCTACTACCAGCACCTTTTCCTGTGGGATGAGGACAAGCAGCAGATCGCCGGAGCCTACCGACTGGGCCGTGCCGATATCATCCTGCGGGAATACGGTCCCAAAGGCCTCTACACCAGCACCCTCTTCAAGTTCGAGAAACCCTTCCTCGCCCACCTGGAGAGCGCCGTGGAGATGGGGCGTAGCTTCATCACCAAGGAATACCAGCGCAACCTCGCCTCCCTGCCCTTGCTGTGGAAAGGCATCGCCCACTGGATGGTGCGGAATCCCGGTTACAAAAAGCTCTTCGGCCCCGTCAGCATCAGCCAGGACTACGACAGCCTCAGCCGCAAAATGATGGTGGAGTTCCTCCAGGAAAACTGCCTGCACGAGGACCTCGCCAGCTACGTCAAGCCGCGCAACCCCTTCCGCTACATGCGCAGCCGCCGCCTCATGCGCGAGTTCATCAGCGCCGATCTGCGAGACGTGGATGACTTCTCCGCCCTCATTTCCAGTGTGGAGACGGATCGCAAAGGCATCCCCATCCTCCTGAAGCACTACCTCCGCCTCAGCGGCACCCTGCTCAGCTTTAACGTGGACAAGGACTTCTCCTCCGTCATCGATGGCCTCATCCTCGTGGATCTCACCGAGACCGACCCCAAGCTCCTGGCCAAATACATGGGCGAGGAGAACTGCAAGGCGTATCTGGCCAAGCACACGGCAAAGGCCTAACCTCACGCGAAAGGCGCGGGTGATTAATAATGAAAGCCTTGGGTAAGGATTGTGTAGCAATTGGCATGAAGTCTGATGTGGAAGCTCTTGAGCCACCACTCTCACCCCCCACAACCTTTGGCCATCACCATGCCGGCCACCTACACCTCGCTGCATTATCATCTCGTGTTTTCGACCAAGAATCGAGAACCCATGATCTCTGACCGTTGGCGCTCGCAATTTCACGAGCAGCTCAGCACGCTGGTGAAGGAACTGCAGGGCCTACCGCTCGCCATCGGCGGCATGAGTGATCATGTGCATCTCCTGTTAGGACTGAAGGCCGCCCATTGCCTCGCAGACTTCATTCGCGACCTGAAAAAAGAATCCACCCACTGGGTCATGGTGACGCTGGAGCCACCCGACTTTGGCTGGCATGAGGGCTACACGGCCATCAGCATCAGCCCCATGGCCCTGGAAGCGGTGCGGGCCCATATCCTCAATCAAGAGGCCCATCATCGGCAGCGCACGCATCGCGAGGAGCTCGTAGAAATGCTCATCCAAGCAGGCATCCCCTTCAACGAACGGCATCTCGATTGAACCTGCACCTGGCTTTGATACCGCCGCTGGGTTTTCCTTCGTGCTTGCCAAGAGGGCTCGGGGCTCAGAGCCCTTGCGGTTGATCGGATGCTCCACATCCCCTATTGATGGATCCCCACCTGATGGATTTCTACAGTGCCAGATTGCTCTTCGTCGTTCTCGTTGCCGACCGTCCCGGCCGGAAACGCCACCTCTACGATGAGACGGTGATCATCTTTCGCGCCAAAGATTCGGCACACGCCTTTGAGCGGGCTCTAGAGCTGGGGCGCGAGCAAGAAACGGATTACCCCAATGACAAGGGGCATCAAGTGAGGTGGGCATTGGTGCAGATTCTCAACATAAATCACATTGGCCGCTCGGTGGACGGCAAAGAGGTGGCCTCCTCCTTGCACTATCGAACGAGTAAAGAGAGCATACCACCGGACCACATTTTCCACCCAGAGAAGTCCAAGCCCGGAGAGAGTTTTTGAGCAGCTTTTTCTTTGGAATCGGATCATCGGATGGCGATATGACCCAGGTTCCATTCGGGAATGCTATTCACTTTGGGCGAGTTTTAAAGCCTGACAACCCCAACGATCAGCCCCTCCAAGGTCGGATGCAATACACACTCCGCTTGCACCCGACCCGTTCCCCCGGTTTATCGTAGGACATGGCGCAGGACTTCATCCGGGTGCGGGGTGCCCGGCAGCACAATCTCAAAAACGTGGACGTGGACATTCCGCGTCATCAGCTCGTGGTGCTCACGGGGGTGAGCGGATCGGGCAAGTCTTCCCTCGCGTTTGATACCCTGTATGCGGAGGGGCAGCGGCGCTATGTGCAGAGCCTGTCGGCCTATGCACGGCAGTTTCTGGATCAACTGGAGAAGCCGGATGTGGACTTCATTGAGGGCCTGTCCCCAGCGGTCGCGATCGAGCAGGTGCACAGTGCGCCGAATCCGCGCAGCACCATCGCCACAGTCACGGAGATCTATGACTACCTGCGCGTGCTGTATGCCATCGCAGGCCAGCCGTTTGACCCGGAAACTGGGGAGCGCCTGATCAAAAACACGCCGGCGGAGATCGGCGAGCGTCTGCTGGGTCTGGGCCAAGGCACGCGTGTGGTGGTGCTGTCGCCGCAACCGCCGAGCGATGGCGCGGGGGTGCGAGCTTTGTTTGAGAAACTGCGCCGCCAGGGCTTCGTGCGTGTGCGGCTGGATGGCGAGATCGTGGAGCTGGAGGAGGCGCTGAAACCCACCCTGAGGGAGGAGCATCGCGTGGAGATCGTGGTGGATCGTCTGGTCATCCGTGAAGGCGTGAAGGCTCGGCTCATGGAGAGCATCGAGGCGGCGCTGAAGTGGAATGAGAGTGAGGTGCAGTTTTTGGTGTCGGGCCAAAGTGAAGCGGGCACTCCTGCCCGCTCGTCTGCGATATCGACTGGCGAAACAGCGTCCAAAGAGGGCGGGCAAGAGTGCCCACCTCACTTGATGAGCTTCACCACGGCCTATGCCAACCCACGCACGGGCTACGTGATCGAGAAACTGACGCCGCAGCATTTCTCCTTCAACACGCATGTGGGGGCCTGCCCGACGTGTGAAGGCGTGGGCACGCTGATGGCCCCTGATCCCGGTCTGCTGGTGCCGGAGCCGGATAAGTCGATCAAGGACGCTGCGGTGAAGACCTGGTGGTCGAAGAACCCGAAGCTGAAGGCCATTCATCAGCGCGGAATCGAGGCCCTGGCCAAGCACTTCGGCGTATCTCTGGAGGCTCCGTTTAAAACCCTGCCGCAGAAGTTTAAAGACGCGCTCTTCCATGGCACGGGCGAAACCGCCATCGCCACGGGCTGGGCTACCGCCCCTAACAAACGAAGCGTCGCCAAACCCTACGAGGGTCTTTTGAAGGAAGCCGAGCGCCTCTATGCCAATGCCGAGAGCGACGCCCTGCGCAGCCAGCTCACCCGCTACATGAATCCCCTGCCCTGCCCCACCTGTGAGGGGAAAAGGCTAAGGAAGGAAAGCTTGGCCGTGGTTCTCAGTAGTCAGTGTTCAGTGATCAGTGATCCGTCTTCAGTGACTGGTGACGACGTGACAGAAGGGGTGAAGCCTCAAGAACTGAGCACTGAAAACCGATCACTGCATACTTCCTCCCTGAACATCCATGCCCTCTGCGCCCTACCCATCCGGGATGCGCTGGAATGGACGCGACAGCTCATACTGACGGAGCATCAGCGCAGCTATGTGGAAGAGCTGCAAAAGGAGATCCTGAAGCGGCTGGATTTCCTGGAGCAGGTGGGCCTGGGTTATCTGGCGCTGAATCGGGAGAGCGGCACGCTTTCCGGTGGGGAGATGCAGCGCATTCGGTTAGCCACTCAGATCGGTGCCGGTTTGGCCGGGGTGCTGTATGTGCTGGATGAGCCGAGCATCGGCCTGCATCCGGCGGATACGGAACGGCTGATCCGCACGCTGATCCGACTCCGCGATCTGGGCAATACGGTGCTGGTGGTGGAGCATGACGAGGCCATGATGAAGGCGGCGGATCATGTCATCGAGATGGGTCCCGCCGCTGGAGTGCATGGAGGCCAACTCATCGCCCAAGGCACGCCGGAAGAAGTGATGAAGGCCAAGGAAAGCCTCACCGGAGCCTATCTCAGCGAGCGATTGAAGATCACGCCGCCTTCGGTGCGCGTCTCGCCCAAGGAGAAGGAACCAGTGATCAGTCAACAGTCTTCAGTAAACAGTATTCAGTCGAAGGGCTCCAAACTGAACACTGAAAACCGATCACTGAATACTGAATACTGGTCACTGAAAACTGACTCCCTCCCCGCTTGGCTGACCATCTATGATGCCACGGAGCATAACCTCAAGCATGTCACGGCCTCCTTTCCCGTCGGCTGTCTCACGGCGGTTACTGGACCTTCGGGCAGTGGCAAATCGACCCTGGTGAACCGCATTCTGATGCGAGCCCTGCAGCGGCACTTTTACCATGCCAAGGATGAGCCCGGAAAGCATGCAGGCATCACCGGCATTGAGGCCTTTGACAAGGTGGTGGTCATTGATCAATCGCCCATCGGCCGCAGCCCGCGCAGCAATCCTGCCACCTACACAGGTGCCTTTGGCCCGATCCGCGAGCTGTTTTCCAATCTGCCCTTAGCCCGTGTGCGGGGATATGAAGCCGGGCGCTTCAGTTTTAACACCGCCGGTGGCCGCTGCGAGAAATGCCAGGGCGATGGCCAGATCAAAATCGACATGCATTTCCTGGCAGATGTCTATGTAACCTGTGATCAGTGCCACGGCAAACGCTACAATGCCGAGACGCTGGAGATCACCTTCAAAGGGCGTAACATCGCCGAGGTCCTGGAGATGACTGTCAGCGAAGCCACCCGCTTCTTTGGCAAGGCAAGCGCCATCGCCGATAAGGTACGCACCCTCGAGGAATGCGGCTTAGGATACATCCGGTTAGGCCAAGCAGGTAACACCCTCTCCGGCGGTGAAGCCCAGCGCATCAAGCTGGCAGCGGAGCTCTCCCGCAAGGCCACCGGCAATACCCTCTACGTGCTGGACGAACCCACCACGGGTCTGCACTTTGCCGATATCCAGACGCTGCTCCAGGTGCTCTTCCGCCTCCGCGATGCGGGCAATACGGTCATCGTCATCGAGCATCATCAGGACGTCATCCGCTGCGCGGATTGGGTGGTCGATCTCGGCCCTGGCGGTGGCAACGCAGGCGGTGAGATTGTGGCCACCGGCACCCCGGAACAAGTGGCCAAGGTGGAACGCAGCGCCACAGGAAGGTTTCTGAGAGAGGTGTAAGACGAGGTAGCTAGGCGCTCTAGTTGCCTTTCAGCGCCTCCTGCAAGGCTGAGAACGCAGGCTTGGGCTGGTCATGCTCATCCCAGATCAGACCTGCTCCGTAGCCTTTAAATTCGTGTGGAATCCAGGAGTGACGATCCGTGAAACCCCACAGGGAGAACGATCGAAGCTGCGGAAAGGCCATCGCCGCATCGAAGATCTTCTGGTAGTCCTTCGCCTGCTGGGACAAGCTCTCGGGAGTTGCTGGCAGCGGGATGCGCACATCCAATTCCGTGACGTGAAGCTCCAGTCCCAAGTCGGCCAAGCGTTTTAAATTCGCCTGAAAGTCCTTCACGTTTGGCAACTGCCTCACCGTCACGTGCATCTGAAAGCCGACCCCATGCACAGGCACCCCCTGCGCCTTCAGGTCCCGCAGCATTTCATAAACGGCATTCGATTTCACGCCGAGATCTTCGGCATTGTAATCATTGTAGATCAAGATCGCGGTAGGATCCGCTTCGTGTGCCCAGCGGAAGGCTTTTTCAATGTAATCCGGGCCAATGCCCCGCTGCCAAAAACTGGGCCTGCGGCTGCCATCATCATTCAGGGCCTCATTCACCACATCCCAGAGTTGCACCCGACCTCGATAACGCCCCACGACGGTGAAGATGTGCTCACGCAGCAGGTGCAAAAGTTCATCCCGGCTCCAGGTGCCAGTTTCCAGCCACTTCGGGACTTGGCGATGCCACACCAGCGTATGTCCATGCACCCGCTGAGCATGACTTTCCGCAAAGTTAACCAACTCATCCGCGTCGCTCCAATAAAACTCCCCTCGCGCTGGCTGGAGGGCATCCATCTTCATCGCATTGGCTGGCGTGAGCATGGAAAATTCCATTCCCGCCCGAGCCCGATAGTCGGACTCACGTCTCAGAGGCTCCATGTCGATCGCTGTGCCGAACTGAATGTCCCGTCGCTGAGCCCAGTGCCGCAATGGGATCGCACTCGCCTCCTCTGACGCAGATTGAGCAGACTCGGACACGGACACGGCGCAGACCCATCCGACGAGCCCGAGGCGACTTACAGCAAACAAGAAACGCATAACGAATGAATACATCATTTGCAGGACCTGTGTCATCGTTGAGTTCGCGATGAGTGTCAGTTTACAAACAGAAGTGGGTGACGGTCAGTCGACCGTCACCCACCTCATTGATCCATAAGGATCAGATCAAGCCCAATGAAGCCTCATCACTTCGCCAGCAAACGGCTCATGATCTTCTCGGTGCGGGCGACGATGCGCTGAGGATCGTCCAGCAGACCGGCGGAAAGCAGGGCGTTATCCAGCACCTGCTCCGCGATGAGCTTGGCGCCTTCAGCGTCGTCCTTGCTGAGCGAGGCCAGCTTTTTCACGATGTCGTGGCGGGGGTTGATCTCCAGGATCACCTTCGGTGCTTCGACTTCATCCGGCTTCATGGCGCGCATCATCTGGCGCATCTGCGGGGTCATCTCACCATCGGGGGTGATGGCCAGTGCGGGACTATTGACCAGGCGTTTACCGCTACGCACTTCTTCCACACCATCGGTTAGGCTTTCTTTCATCCAGCCGCAGAGGGTGGTGGTGTCTTCTTCGCTCAGGGCTTCGCCTTCCGTGGTCACATCACCCAGGTCCACTTCATTGGAGTTCACCGCCTGGAGCTGCTTGCCATCGAACTCGCGCAGGCTGGAGACGACGTATTCGTCAATCGTCTCATAGAGGTAGAGCACCTCATAACCCTTGCTCTTGAAGGCCTCCACATACGGGCCAGACTCGATGGTGCTGCGGGAAGGGGCCACCTGGTAGTAGATGGCCTTCTGGTCTTCCTTCATGCGGGAGACATAGTCCGCCAGACCGATGACCTCGCCCTTCTCGGTGAGGCTGGATTCAAAACGCAGCAGCTTGGCAATCGCATCTTTATTGGCGAAGTCAGTGGCCACGCCTTCCTTGAAGAAGCGGCTGAACTTAGCGTAAAACTCCTGGAATTTCTTGGCGTCATCCTGGGCTTCTTTGTCCAGGAACTTGAGGAGGCGCTTCGTCACCACCTCACCCAGCTTACGCACTAGGGCGCTGTCTTGCATCGACTCGCGGGAGATGTTCAGCGGCAAGTCTTCACTATCGATGACCCCACGCACGAAACGCATCCACTCAGGCAGCAGCTTCTTCGGATGCGGGTCGATGAGCACCTTCTTGCAGTAGAGCCCCACGGCAGGCTCCATTTGGCCCATGCCAAAGGCCTCCATGTTTTGCTCTGGCAGGAACAGCAGCGCATTGATCACCAGCGGGGCATCAGCCTGGAAGTGCAGGCGATAGCTCGGATCATCGAAGGCGTGCGCGGTGAATTTGTAGAACTCCTTATACTGCTCCTCGGTCACCTCATCTTTGCTCTTCAGCCAGATGGCCTCCACCGTGTTCACGCGCTCGCCATTGAGCAGGATCGGGAAACCGACGAAGTTCGAGTATTTGCCCAGGATCTCCTTCACGCGGTGTGGTTTGGCAAACTCCGTGGCGTCTTCCTTCAGCTTGATGACGATCTTGCAGCCACGGGCCTGATCAGGGGCTTCCTCGATGCTGTAGGTGCCGACTCCAGCGCTGGACCAGACGAGGTGCTCGCCCTCATTGCGCCAGGAGTGGGTGTAAACTTTCACTTCCTCCGCCACCATGAAGGCGCTGTAGAAACCGACCCCGAACTGACCGATCAGGGTGGCATCACCGGACTTACCGGCGTTTTTCAAAGCGGCCGCAAAGGCCTTGGAACCGGAATGGGCGATGGTGCCGAGATTCTCCACCAGCTCAGCGCGCGTCATGCCGATGCCGTGATCCGCGATGGTCAGCGTGCCGGCGGTTTCATCGGTGCTGATGTGGATCTCCAGGGGAAGTTCCGCGCCGAAGACTTCGTTCTCGGTCAGCTGCGTCAGCCGCATCTTCTCCAGCGCATCCGCAGCATTGGAGACCAGCTCACGGATGAAGATTTCGCGGTCGGTGTAGAGGCTGTGGATGACGATGTCCAGGACCTGCTTCACTTCGGCCTGGAACTCATAGGTGCTACCAGTGGTCGTGTTGCTCATAGGGGATGAATATAAGATTGGGGGAATAAAACGGGCGCGGAGGATAAAAAGGCGCAGCCATCTGTCAAAAAGGCATGCGCAAAAGCAGGGAGAATTCTGTGCTCTGGCCACCGTGGGGACGCTCGGACCGAGCCAGTCATTTCCTAAAAAGAGAATTGACCGTCGAATCCGCATTCTGATAACCTTCCGGCACCCTTTGCCATGAATGTGCGACTTCTCATCTCCGCTCTGGTCAGTTGCCTGTGGATGCCCGCGATGGCACAGCTCGTCGTCACGAAGTTTCCCGCGAAAGACACGTCACCGCTCCCCTGGCAGGCTGACATGGATCAACTGGAGCGCCGTTATGTGAAGAGCCTGCTTCCCGTCCAGCAGATCCTGCTGAGCGAGCTGGAAGTGCAGCGCAAGTCTCCTTCGGGTCTCTCAGCCCAACGTCAGGTGGACCTCTCCATACTCCAGTCCACTGCGGAGGAAAGGCAGCAAGCACTGAGCCAGGGGAAAATATGGTTACCCGGTCCCCAACAGGCAGGGTGGGAGGCGTTCTGCCGGGCGGCCCAGGGGAGAACATGGTCCCTCGAAGGCACCTCCAACGTGCGCAAGCTCCGAATCGAAGGCCAAGACCTGATGCTGACCAATGACAAGGGCATGGAATTCCGCCCCACCCAGCAACGAGCCGCTGCGCTGCCAGGTGCCTTTCTCACCCGGCGTTCCGACCGTGGCTATTCGGTCTATCTCATCTCACCCGACCTCCAACAAGCTCGTTGTCTGGTGGTCCGCTCCACGAGCGAGGGCATCTCCCGCTCTGCCTCCATGCCGTTGTATTTAAACCATTCTCCAGCCGAAATCCTAGCAACTCTCGACGCCACGCCCCAGCCTGACCCGAAGCCAAGCACGAGACCTCCAGATCTAAACCAGGACCTTTTGACCGCTCTCGAGGACCGCGTGCGGCAGATCGAAGTCGCGCATCACCGAGAGGCGATCCAGATTCTCACCAAACATGTAAGCCAATCCTATGAGACACGCGCTTACTCGAACATGTTTCCGCTGAAAAGAATCCTGCGTCAGTATCGACGGGCCTTGGCTTATCTCACTCGTTCACCGGAGCTAGATGTGCCCATGCTCAGCCAAGAAAGGTTTCTCAAAGAGGTGCCTGAAGAACGCTGGCTGTTATCGGGCAGGACGAGTGGAGGTCACCCGTGGAGCCAGTTCGATGGCCAGTTCCTTCATGCCCTGAATTTCAAAGATGAAGAAGGGGCGAAGGAGCCTATGCAGATCATCTGGCCAGGTCTGATTTCCAACTCCAGCCACCCCTCAGATCGCCCCTGCTACATCGCCTTCAGTGCTGATTTCCATAACTGTCTCTATCTTCCCAACGTGACGGGCACCTATCGAGGAAAGCTCCTGGAATAAACTGCTGCCTCACACCAGATGCCTGGCAAGTGTGACCTCGAGGTTACGCTCCACGACGGCCCCCATGCTGTCGCAGTTGTCAAAAGCATTCGTGTGATGAAATTCCCCCAACTCCTGGGCGAGCTGGGCCACCTTGTCGGCCGGTTCGCGCGGGTTGTTTTTCATGATCTGGATCAGTGCACTCAGTCGCTGATGCTCACTCAGGTATCGGCGGGCGATGAGACTGCGCTCTTCATCCTGATACTGATTCATGGTGGGTAGGTTCAGTAGCTTTCCACACAGCCAGACCACGGGATTGTTCTCTTTGAAAAACTGCGGCAGGTAGATGTTCCGACGGCCTTCGTAGCTTTGCTGGTCGAAGTCGATGGCCCGCACGCGATACTGCACGTCTTCAAAGTCAGGCGTGATATCGATGACGTAGTTGTAGCTGCGCATGTCTCCTAACAGACGGAGAAAGCAGCGCTCGCTGAATTTGACGAACTCTTTGGCGATACGAACCTTGTTCACGTCCACCCGATCCAAGTGATCGCGGATGAAAACATCCCCGGGAATGCCAGCAATGTGCTCCTCCACCAGGGTGCTGCGTTGAGCCAGGTAGTTGATTCGGTTGGGTGAAAGCAGGTGCTCGAGCTCCAGGCCATAGACTCGGGAAGCGTCCGCTGTCTTCACATAAAAATGGTCATAGTTGTCGTTATACTGATTGACCACCCGCACGCGGAAAGGGCGTGAGTTTCCAAACGCACAGTAGTCCACCCGCTCCACAAAGAGGTGCGGCACGGCCTGGAGATCTCCCGTGCGCAGCAGGGAGTAGATGCTGGTGAGGCGGGGGTAGAGATACTCCTGCACACTGCGGGGATACAGCACGGAGGCCCAGTGGGTGGGATTGCCGTTCTTATCATCCAGCGGATAGCTTTCGGTAAACCCGAGCAGGTCTTGGTAAGACGCAGGTAGAGAGTAATGGCGCCCAAACTCATCCAGATAGGTTTCCAGCTCCTCCGTGACGGGGAGGAACTCCTTGCGCTTGCTGATCTGGATGTCGGTGGCCATGAGATAACCTGGCCGTGACGCAATGATCAGTCCAGCACGGCATGAAAATCGACTTTGCCTACGCTTGGGCGGGACGTGTCGGCCCACGACTCCAGCCAAAGGCCAGGAAGGCGAGGCCAATGACGATCATGAAGACCGAGAAAAACTGGCCACGGGTCAGGCCGAGGATGGCTTCTGAGCCGGAGTCCGGCTGGCGGACGAACTCCAGGCTGATGCGGGCGAGCGCATACAGGATGAAGAACAGCCCGGTCAGGATGCCATGAGGCAGGCGAGGATAACGCAGGCGGACGGCGAGCAGGATGGCAGAGAGGAACAAGCCTTCACCTAAGGCCTCATAAAGCTGGGAGGGATGCCGTGGATGCAGGAGGTTTTCCAGTGCCTCCACACCTCCATGTTGGGTTTGGAACCAAGCGATGATGTCCGGGCTGTGTTGAATGCCGAGGGGTAAAGCATCGACAACAGCACCGGAACCTCCTTGTTTGAGGAAGTCCTCATGCAGCAGCTCGGTGGGGAACTTCATGGCCCAGGGGACCGTGGTCACCCGGCCAAAGAGTTCGCCATTGATGAAGTTGGCAATGCGACCGCAGAAGATGCCGAGCGGAGCTCCACACACGAGGGTATCGCCCAGACCGGTCCAGGAGATCTTATGTCGCCGGGCATACCACAGGAGAAACAGTGCCACGCCAACGATGCCACCATGGCTGGCCATGCCCCCACGATTCAGCAAGAAGAGCGTCCAGGGCTCACGGATGAAGTGATCCCAATCATAGAGCAGCATGTAACCGAGACGCCCACCCAGCACAACGCCGAAGAGCGCCACCATGGTGATAAAGTCCGCCACTTGCGCCGGTTTGATCTCGGAGAGTCCGCGCTGGGCTAAAAACAACATCACGCGGTAAGCCAGATAAAACCCCAGCACATAAGCCAGGCCATACCAATGCACGGCAAAGCTGTCCGAGAAGCGGATGACGTAGGGGCTCAGGTCGTGCAGGTAGTAGGC
Organism: Prosthecobacter debontii; assembly: GCF_900167535.1. Classification (NCBI taxonomy): domain Bacteria; kingdom Pseudomonadati; phylum Verrucomicrobiota; class Verrucomicrobiia; order Verrucomicrobiales; family Verrucomicrobiaceae; genus Prosthecobacter; species Prosthecobacter debontii. The sequence goes on along the minus strand of NZ_FUYE01000031.1, from coordinate 503 downwards.
GAGATGGGCGGTGGTCATGCGGTCGTCGAGCAGCCTTTCGGTTCAAATCCGGCCTCTGGCAAGCGACGGATGTGTGAAGGGGAGGATCATCATGGAGCGTACGCGTCTCGCGTGCAGTTTCACGCGTCCTCGCGGGAAACCGTTCTTCGATCTCAGTTTTAGGGATCAACCAACCTCAAGAAAAGTCAGCGGCGAGACGCCGCTGACTGCACGCGAGGACGCGTGCGCTTGTATGTTGCTTGATTGCCTGAGGGAAGCTTTGCTTCCGTCTCTGCGATGAGTTGGCCCAGGCAGGGGTGGCCACCCCTGCCTGGGCCACGGGGAGTGCGTGTTCGTGCGTGCGCTTGACCATCCTGGGCTTGCCCAAGTTAGGTCTTTTGGAGTTTGAACCGCCCTCTCCGCTCGTCGCTCATGTTCGCACAGTTACCTGAACCATCAGACCCTTCACGGCCTGCCATGTTCGCATACAAGCATGAACTCAACGACTCCTTATTATGCACCTA